>JAAYOM010000011.1 GCA_012520315.1 Bacillota bacterium
TTTGAGGAACTTGCTCCAGTGCCATCTCTGCTACGACAGCGGCCTGCATATAAGGATCGGCGTCCACGGAAGAGGCGCCTTCTACACCGTCGATACGAGCATTGGTGGTGATCAGGTGGATGCCTGATTCTACAACCAGTTCAGCATAGGGACGCTGCGCTTCACCGTCGTTTGGCTGAATGATGATGAGATCATAGCCGTTGACGATGGCATTTTCGATAAGCGCATTTTGCTGGGCATTGTCTGCCTGGCCATCGAATACCCGAACAGTAATATGGTCATACTTGTTTGCTTCCTCTACGATAGAGTTAGCGAGCCAGGCTGCAAATGAGTCTGCCTGTGCACGAGCAATGTACGCTACCCTGTACTGGGCATTGGCAAGGCTGCTTCCGACCAACATCAAGCTAAGGACCAAGACGACTGACAACATAACCAGTAGCTTTCTTTTCACCTATGTTTCCTCCTTTGTTTTTTTATTTAAAATGGCTTGGGCCATCTTAAATCTCTAAGCAGTTTGTGTTTCCTCGAGGGAACCCAATGTTCTTGTAGTTCTCATCTTCTTGGTATGCATATCGTAAATCACTGCGAGGGCGATAATTGCACCGCGGATGATCTGCTGCAGATAAGCATTAAGCCCAATTAGGTTCATGATGTTGTTTAGAATACCTACGATAAAGGCTCCGACGACTGTTCCTCCAGCAGTGCCAATTCCCCCGGAGAAACTTGTTCCGCCGATAACTGAAGATGTTAAAGCTTCAAATTCAAAGCCAACTGCACCGTTAGGCAAACCTGCATTAACACGTGACATGAAAATCACACCGGCAATTCCTACCAAAATCCCGTTCACAACAAAGGCCTGCATTTTTCTTCTATCGACGTTGACACCCGAAGCAACCGCAGCTTCTTCATTTCCGCCTATAGCGTACAGTGACCGGCCTAAGCGGGTATGGTTCAGAATGTACCAGGTAGCTATGGCGATTAGGATGAAGAAAATAATCGGGGTAGGGATGACCCAGATCGAGCCTTGACCAAAGAAGGTGTAATTGCCAATTTGATAGATGTTCTGGCCGTTGGTGTAAAGGAGGGCTGCCCCCCTCGCCATAGTCAGCATGGCCAATGTGGCAATAAACGGCGGAGTCTTAAATTTCGTGACCATCAGCCCATTAATGATATTGCAGAACACCGCCACCGCTATGGCAACCAGAAAAGCCACTGACAGCAAGCCTGTCTGCTTATACACCGAAACGGACAGCAGACCTGATAAGGCAAGAACCGAACCGCAAGAAAGATCCAGCATGCCTGCGATAATCAAGATGGTCTGCCCAAATGCTAAAATGGTAGTGATCGATATTTGCCGAGAAATATTCGTCAAGTTTCGTACCGAAAGAAAGTTCTGGTTAATGAACGACGAGACAATGAAAAGTGCTACTAGAACCAGCAGGATTCCATGCCTTTGCATTAGTTTTCTAACAGTACTGTCTCCTTTTAACATGTTCATGTGCTCGCTCTTCCTTTGCTTTTTTATTCGCCTACAGCCAATTTCATAATGGCTTCTTGCGTAAAGTCACCTCTTTGCAGCTCTCCCCGAATTTTGCCTTCAGCCATGACATAGATCCGATCGCACATCCCGATAAGCTCCGGCAGCTCCGAGGAAACCATTAGAATTGCACGTTCCTCCTTAGCCAACAGCGTCATCAGCTTATAAATCTCATATTTTGCTCCGACATCAATGCCGCGTGTAGGCTCGTCGAGCAAGAGAATCTGGGGATCCCGCACCATCCATTTCGACAACACAACTTTCTGCTGGTTGCCGCCGCTTAAGGCACTGATATCAGTGTTGATCGATGGTGTCCTCACATTCATTCTGGCGCATACTTCTTCTACAGTCTCAATCTCTTTCTGCCGATGCAGACGTCCATTGTAGATGAACTGGTCTAGGCGGGCCAAAGTAACATTCTCCTTGACGCTGCGAATAGGAATGATGCCATATCTCCTTCTATCTTCTGAGAGCATGATCATGCCATGGCTGATGCTGTCCTCGGGAGTTCGAATCGTAACTTCCTGTCCCTTGATGCGGATGCTGCCGGAATCGTAGTGGTCGAGGCCGAACAATGCCCTCAAAACCTCGGTCCGCCCTGCACCTACCAAACCTGAAATCCCAACGATTTCCCCTGCATTGACACGGAAACTTATATCTTTAAACAAGCCCCTGCTGCTCAGGTTCACAACTTCCAGCAGTACCTCGCCGGCTGCTACGCTTTCTTTAGGATAGTTCTCAGACAGCTCACGCCCTACCATTAGGGAGATGACTGTGTTTTTGTCCAGTTCTCCCACAGGTCTCGAGTCAATTACTCGGCCGTCCCGCAAAACTGTGATTTCGTCAGCAATTTGGAAGATCTCATCAAGTTTATGGGATATATAGATAACGCTTTTACCTTGGTCTCTTAAGGCATTGATCTTTTCAAAAAGCACCTCTACATCTTTGTCGCTAATGGCCGATGTAGGTTCATCCATGATGATGATGTCAGCGTTGTAGGCGGTAGCCTTGGTAATCTCCAAGAGCTGAATGTCGGAAATGGATAATTCTTTCAGTTTGGTGTTCAAATGGTAGGGGAGATTCTCATCTTCCAAGAGCTGTCTTGCCCGCTGCCGAATCTGCTTCCAGTTGACACGCCCCCCTTGCGCCACTGGCCAAGCACCCATTACGAAGTTCTCGGCGACAGTCATTTCCGGGACAAAGCTGAGTTCTTGGTTAATCATGGAAATGCCAAGCGATCTGGCTCGCATCGGGCTGTTGATCTCCACAACCTTGCCGTCAATCAGGATTTCGCCTGCATCCGGCTGATAGATCCCGTTGATGATTTTGACTAAGGTGGACTTGCCCGCTCCGTTTTCACCGCATAAGACATGGACAGTTCCTTTTTTTACAGAAAAGTTGATTTTGTCCAGTGCCTTAACGCCCGGAAAGGACTTCTCGATGTCTTGTACTCTGAGCTTAATGTCGTTGGCTCTGGTGTCTACCTGACTCATCCTCACACTCCTCTCAGTTCCTGCACGCCCTAGATCGTTCTCAGCCAGCCTCCATCTACAAAGTAGGTGGATCCCACGCAGTAACTTGCCCGGTCAGAACACATGAAGACATAAAAGTCAGCAAGTTCTTCCGGTGTGGCAAACCGTTTCATGGGCGTACTTTCTTCAGCTATAGCGTCTAGATAATCCTGATAAGTTTGGTCTGTGCCTGCGGTCAGCTTTTTGGCGGTGCTGACCCAGTCTTCTGTCAGAATCAAACCAGGATTAATAGTGTTGACACGAATATTGTCTTTGATCACCTCGTTGGCTAAGCATTTGGAGAACATCACCAAAGCTGCTTTTGTGGTATTGTAAATCGGCTCGTAATAAAGGGGCTGCTTTGCACAAATGGAAGCTGTGTTTAGAATGACTCCGCCCTGCCTTTCCCGCATCAGCGGCACTAACAGGCGGGAAAATCGAACTGCAGCCATCACATGCAGTTGCCAGTAATAATCCCACTTTTCATCAGGCGCATCCATAATCGTTTCATTGGTTCCGGCCCCAGCATTGTTAATCAAGATATCCACCCCGGAGGTGTGCTGCTTGATTACCTCCACTGCATGTTCAATATCCTCCATTTTCGTTACATCCGCCGGCACACCAATGACCTGCACATTATAGGACGACTTTAATTTTTCCACGGACTGTTCAAGTCTTTCTTCGCCGCGGGCGACCAAGCAAACTCCAACACCTTCCTTGGCCAATCCCTCGGCCACCGCGTAGCCAATACCCTTGCTCCCCCCAGTTATCACAGCAAACTTACCCTTGAGATTTAAGTCCATTTCTTTTCCTCCGCTAAATGTTCTAGTTAGATACTAGTTAACTGTCAGCCAGCTTCCTTTTCTGCAGACCCTTAACTGCCAACATTATTGAAGGTTGAAATGCTTGATACATTTTCTACAACCAAACGCAAGACCAGAAGTCCTGTGCCTAGAAAAGCAGGTTCAATCTCCAGCTGGGAAACTTCAATCACAGTGTTGGCATAAACCTCCGGCAAAGCACGCTCCTTTACAGCGTTCTTTACTGCTGTAAACCAAATGTCTCCAGCCCTGGTCATCTCATCGCCAACAATGATCTTCTCAGGGTTGTATGTGACCAAAAGATTGGCCAGTCCAATCCCGAGAAAATTTCCTGCTTTAGTGAGGAGGTTCCGTGCATGTTCATCCCCTGCCTCAGCGAGCTTGGCCAGCCTCTCGATGGTCATGTGCTCAGACCAGCCATTTGGTCTTTCGGCTTTCCAAAGCTGCTTGGCTTCTTTTAGAACGGCTGTACTGGAAGAATAAACCTCGAGGCAACCACGGTTGCCGCACTCGCATTTCTCACCATCATATTTGATGGTGGTGTGACCAATTTCACCGGCAATATTTTGTGATCCAGTGTGAATATATCCGTTAGTGTAAACTCCCGCACCAACTCCCCTGTCAGCTACAACATAAATAAGTTGATCGCAATCTTTTCCGCCGCCAAACCACTTTTCAGCTAATACACTGACATTAGCGTCATGTTCGACAATTGTCCGCAGGCGAAATTTTTCTTCACAGAACTTCTTGATGGAGAATCCCTGCCATTCCGGATAATCTGTAATCAATACCAATCGTCCGTCATAGGGGAACAAAGGACCAGGTGCGCTGGCGCCAATGCCGTAAACTGGTGCATTAATGCGCTCTGCTTCCTTTAAGGTAGCCTCAATCAACTCACAGAGAAGTTGTTTAGTCTCAGCCAAGTGTTTCGTTTCAATATCTCGATGGACGGAGTAAAGTATTTCGCCGCTGAAATTAAATAGTCCACAGGTAAGATAGTTTCGCGCCAACCTAACGCCCACTGCATAAACCGAGTCTCCGTTAAGCCGCAGGCTAATGGCCCTGCGTCCCTTTCTTCGCGAAATAGATGCTTCTTCAACCACCAATCCTTTATCTATTAAAAACCCTACCAATTTCGATATGCCTGAGGCGCTTAATCCTGTAGCCTCGGCCATATCTTGCCGGGTCATAGATGAGTTTGCCTGTAGCAATTCTAGTAATAGCCTTAAGTTGCTGTCCTGAAGATTAATGACGTTGTTCCCTTGTTTTCTGCGCACTGTTGATCCTCTTTTCTACTATAAGCACTGCATTTGACAACCATGGACTGCACACCCTACATCATTTCACCCCGTGCATTATTCCATACCGTGCATGATCTTTCTACAACAATTTTGTTATTCCTTCAATAAACCTTCTTTTTTTCATACTTTTTTTGTACAAAAAGTGATAATGCGCACAATCCTTTACGATATATCAAGTGAAAAGGGTTATTTGTGCTTTTCCCAACGTGAGGATCGATGCTGAGTTTTCAGGAAAAATGCAGCATCCCAAAGTATTCTGCCAGCAATATAACTCTCACTAGGCCTTCTGTAAGGGATTGAAAGTCTTCTTTGTGTTGAAAAGTAATTTCGAGCTAGGCGTGGAAGAAGGATGAAGGAACATTAGTCACCTGGTAGAATATTGAAGTTAACAAACTGGAAGTGAGGTGTAGGAATGTTAAAAAACATGCGAAAAATGTCGTTGGTGTTGATATTGTTCATTGTGGCGGCACTCGTTGGCTGCACTGGCGTAAATGAAAGTGGAGAAAAGGCTCAGTTAAGCGGTACTATTTATAATGAGCACAAAGAGCTGTTTACCGGATCTGCCATTGTCACCCTTGATGGCAAAGCTGGCTTATTAGAAGGTTCAAAATATAGCTTCACAGATGTGTCTCCCGGGACAAGAGAATTAGTGGTCGAAGCTGAGGGTTATAATGTTTTTACGAAGAAGATTACCTTTAAGTCCGGCGAGAAAAAAACAGAAGATGTTTACCTTGACAACACTCCCAAAATAGCCGTAGTAACCGGGAGTGAAATGCAAAACGCAGAGGGGTATCATGCTGCGAAAAACATGGCCACCCGTTATCCCGCTTCTGTAGAGCATTTGACCTATCCTGACAACTTTTGGAAAGAGCAAGAAGCGGTGATAGACCAAATTTCGCAGCTTGCTTCAGATCCAATGACTAAGGCTATAGTAGTATGTGAGGCTATCCCCGGTACCATTGAAGCCTTCACCAAAATACGCGACGAGCGGGATGACATAGTGCTTATTGTTGGAGTAACCCATGAAGATCCCGACGTGATTAGAGAAGTGGCAGACTTGGCCATGGAGATCGACCAATTAGGGCGTGGCAGAAGTATCGCTCAGCTCGCTGACGAGATGGGTGCCAAGAAAATTCTCCACTACTCCTTCCCCCGTCATATGTCTCTGGAGTTAATTAAGGCACGTCATGATAACATGAAGGCAGAAGCTGAGAGGCTCGGGATGGAGTTTATTGACGTCTCTGCACCAGACCCAAATGATGGGGATCTGCAGCAGTTTATCTTAGAGGATATTCCTAGCCAAGTAAAGTCGCATGGTAAAGATATTGCCTTCTTTGGTACCAACTGTGCTATGATGGAACCGGCCATTAAAGCCTCGCTCGAAGCCGGGATCATTTTCCCTGAGCAGTGCTGCCCGAGTCCTTTCCATGGCTATCCAGGTGCCTTAGGAATTACAGATCATAACTATGATGTAGATTACACCCTAGGTCAAATCCGCAGTAAAGTTAAGGAGAGCGGCAATACCGACCGCATGGCAACCTGGGCTGTTCCACCCAACATGCTCTTTGTCGAAGCAGGTGTTGAACTCGCTCTCAAGAACCTCCAAGAAGACCTGGATTTCTCCGATAAGGAAGCTCTGGAGAAAGCCATTTCCGAAACTACTGGTGTGGATGTTTCTCTTACTAGGTACGGCACAGATGGAAACTTCTACCTGGCGATTGTAGAATCTGTTATCTTTTGATTCAAGCCCTATAGGTCTACAAATGGGGACTGCAGTCGCTGCGGTCCCTATGTTTTTTCACAAGGGTGACTAAACCCACCAGTGCCCATTTCGAGCATCAAAACCATACATACCTCAAAAAAGTGCACCCCGTGCTAGATTCAGCGTCTAGCATGCGAAGTGCACTTCAAATGTGTCCCTTAAAGCTATTTTTCATCTCCCAGTAGCAGCGTTTTGGAGAGACGATTTTCTCTTCCTTCTTCAGCTTGTTCATGGCCTTTTCTACTTCTTTCTTCTCCAGACCTGTAGCTTCCACGACATCACCAGTTCTGACAGGTTCTTCAGCTTTCTCAAAGAAGTCCAGCACAACTTGATAGCTATCCAATTCGCTCTCTCCTCCCTTGAATAGATTTTCTTTATTCTAACGCAAATTGTCCTGTTCGTGCAGATTTCTAAGGTACTGAAAGAGTAATCCTATTTCCAATCAAAAAAGACCTCCGCAGAGGTCTCTCGCTGGTAATAAAATGGTGGGCCATCGGGGATTCGAACCCAGGACGCCCTGATTAAGAGTCAGGTGCTCTACCAACTGAGCTAATGGCCCACACCACAGAATAATTATATTCCCCCACGGCCGGTGTGTCAAGAAAAAAA
>JAAYOM010000064.1 GCA_012520315.1 Bacillota bacterium
CAGGTTGGTTATGAGCTTAATCTCATAACCTGCCTCTGAATAGCTGTGAATCAATGATGCTGCGGCCATGATCCCCAGCTCCAGATTGTTCACTGCCTTTGAGGTCCACCAGGACAGCCCAGGAGGCTGATCCAGGACGAGGATGGCCTCTTGGTCAAAGGAGGGTTTTTCCACGTCGACCTGGGTCTGAATATGGCGGGCGGTTGCTTTCCAGTTGATCTTTCTGGCAGAATCAGAACTAGCATAGGGTCTCGTACCCACCCGATTGAGGGGATCTGTAAAGATCCAGCCCTCCCTGGGGCGCGAGCCAAAAAGGTAGGTGTTTAGCGGGTCAAGCCCCCGAAAGGGTACTACCTTGGGAAAAACAATCAGCTGATCCTCTGCAAACATCTCTGCCTGGGAGTTGGAGAAAAATCCAAAGGGGTCTGCATAGTGCAGGGAGCCTGTTCCAAAGATGAAGCGCCCGCGCCGGCTGGGACGCAACTGGTAAACCCGGCTCCTCTTTTCATACCAGTTCAGGTGCAGCACTTCCTGAAAAACATCGTATCCTGCCTCCTGCACTCTTACGGCATGGGCAGGCTCAACTTGCAGCCCCGAGGTCATGGTGAATTTGACTCCCAAGCCAAAGAGGGGCAACACTTTGCGGTTAGTCACGCTGAGATGGAGGGCAATGGGAGCATCAAAATCCGCGCAGCGGCGGCTTAGTCTTCTCTCTAAAGTGAGCTTGGAGAAAACGAAATGATTCCATAGATAGGCTGTCACAGCCGCCAGGAGAACAAGGAGCGCTGCAAGCAGAGCAGTCGAAAAACCCCGCAGCCCCGCGAACAAGGCGGCCGCCCCAAAAACAAAGAGCAGAAATACCGTCCCAAACCTCCTACCCATGCAGGACATCCTCGGTGGGGACCGGCACTTGCGCTAAAATCTCCTCTATAAGCGCTCCCTTGCTGTCCTCTACATACTCGCTGCCGTACTCCAGAATCAGGCGATGTCCAGCCACATAAGGAAATAGGTATTTTATATCATCAGGAAGAACAAATTCCCGCCCCTGCAGGTAGGCGTAGGCCAAACTCGCCCGCATCAACGCCAGAGACCCCCGGGGGCTTAGGCCCAGCCTCAGGTGGGGATTGTCCCGGGTAGCCTGGGCCAGTCGGGCAATGTATTCCATTAGATCCTTGGTCAGATGGGCCTTGGCCGCTTCTTCCTGAAGCGCGGTAATGAGCTCGCCGTCTAGGACAGGATGCAAATCCTGCAGAGGATCGCGCTGTTTGAAGCGATCCAAGATCTCCACTTCCTCAGCAACAGTGGGATAACCCATTTCGATTTTCATCAAAAAGCGATCAAGCTGCGCTTCCGGTAAGGGAAAGGTCCCTTCCAGCTCCAGGGGATTTTGGGTGGCAATTACCAAAAAAGGACCGGCAAGGGGGAAAACTGTCCCCTCTATGCTGACTTGCTGCTCTTCCATGGCCTCAAGCAGACTGCTTTGGGTGCGAGGTACAGCACGATTAACCTCATCGGCCAGGAGGATATTGGTAAAAACCGGCCCTGGACGAAACTGGAACACACCATCTTTTTGGTTATAAAAATAGATGCCGGTGATATCTGCAGGCTGCAGATCTGGCGTAAACTGAATTCGCTTGAATTCGATGCCCAGCGAGCGGGCAAGGGAGTTAGCCAATTTGGTCTTGCCCACCCCCGGTACATCATCAATCAGGCAGTGGCCCTTGGCGAGCAAGGCGGTTAACAGCAGTTCTGTCACTTCTTTTTTTCCTATAATTACTTGGCTGATATTCTCAGCTAGACTCTTCAATTTCTCTCGGCTCATGTTTACCTCCCGGCAGCGGAACTTTCTCCGCTAACGCTAATAAGCTTAGTACATCTGCTTATTCACCCTTCCCCCCCGAATCCCTGCACCTAAGAGGTAAACACTGTCTGCATGGCGAACCTTGTTTCTGGCACAGAAATTCTGGAGGGACAAGATGGATAAACTCAAAAACATAACAACATTTCTTTTAGATCTGGACGGCACTTTTTACCTCGGGGATCAGCTCTTCCCTTGGTCTCTTTCCTTTGTAGAGGCCTGCCGTAGATTTAGCAAGCACTTTATTTTTGTAACCAACAACTCCTCCCAAAATGGAGCTTATTATGTGCGCAAACTGCGCAGTATGGGCGTGGAGCTCACTGACGAACAGGTCTTTACTGCCGGTCAAGCCACAATTTTCTATCTCAAGAAGTATGACTATCCTAAGAAGATCTACCTGCTCGGAACCCCCGCCCTGGAACAGGAGTTTACTGAGGAGGGGTTTATGCTGACAAAAAAAGACCCAGAAGCTGTTGTTCTGGGCTTTGATCTAACACTTACTTATGAAAAACTTGAACGCGCCTGCGGCTTTATTCGCCAGGGCCTGCCCTTTATTGCCACACATCCGGACCTCAACTGTCCCACCCCCCAAGGCCCTATTCCCGACTGTGGGTCAATGATCGCCCTGATTACTGCATCTACGGGCGTCAAACCCAAGATTATCGGCAAACCGTACCCTGAAATGATCGAAGCCCTCAGGGCCAGATACGGTCTGGAGAATCCCGAGAAAGTCGCAATGGTTGGCGATCGCCTCTACACAGATATTGCCATGGGCAACGCGGCCGGCATAACGAGCATTTTAGTCCTCAGCGGCGAAACCAAGCTCGAAGATGCAGCAGGCTCGATCGACCAGCCTGACATCATCGTTGAGAACCTCGGAGAACTGACTAAGGGATTTGCATAGGTTCGCCCTGATACTCCCCTGGATGCATAGCCTCATGCTGCATGTCGTCCAGGTACTGGCGGAGGTTTTTGAGGCTGGCCTCTGTGCCGAAATAAGCTTCCTCGAGGCCGGTAAACTCGAGGGAGACCCAGCCGTCATACTCTATTTGGTACAATGAGCTAAAGAGTCTTGCCAGGGGAACCAAGCCCAGGCCGACCACACAGCCGACATACATCCCGGACTGCGATTCTTCGTCCCGATGGGCCAAACGCACATCTACAGCACGCACATGGGCAATGTGATCCTTAAGGCGTTCCAGCGCGGCTTCAGGATTCTCCCCGGCCACAAGGCTGTTGGCCATATTAAAGCCTACCTTAACTTGGGGATCATTAGTCTTCTGGAGCAGACTGGCCATGTGCCGGCTTTGAAAGGCAGCACTCTCAGGGTTTTCTATAGCAAGGGTCAAGTTCTTGCCTTTGATGAGAGGAAGAACAATGTCGACAAGCTCTAGAATCAAGGATTCTATTTCACTTGCAGTGACTGCAGGGTCAAACACTTCACCGACAATCTGCACCTGCTCGGCCCCAAGCATCTCTGCCATCTCCAGCTCGGCCTTGATTTTCCCTAGCGCTTCGTCCCTTTCTTGGCCCTTAAGAGGCGCCATCTGGTGATGAATGTCGTAACAGGACACCTTGAGGCCTGTCTCGCGCAGCACCTCTTGAATCTGAGGGTAATCGGGAACGGATCCTAAAAGATAGATATCATCGAGTTCTACGCCATCAACTGCCAAGCTCGCTGCGTACTTCAAAAAGTCAACGACACTTAGCTCTCCCTTAAGGAGCGGTCCATGTACACTTCGCATACTAATGGCAACCTTCACAGCATTCAGTCCCTTCCTAGACTCATATCTTTGCCTTTAGTTACTTTATTCACCAGAAGCAGGGCTTTTTCCTTGCCCTATCGTACAATTATGTCAAGGCGGTGACCAATTTGAGCTTTAATGCCGAAGAACTTCTAGGGCCTAAGGGCCTTTTGGCACAAACCCTAGGCAATTACGAATATCGCCCGGAGCAAATCCAGATGGCCAATCATGTTTATCAGACTCTGCAAGATGAAGTTCACGGGATAATCGAAGCGGGCACAGGTGTAGGAAAAAGCTTGGCCTATCTCCTGCCCCTGATTGAGCATACAGTTACAGAAAAAAAGAGGGCGGTTGTGGCCACCCATACAATCACCCTCCAGGAACAGCTTTTTCAAAAAGATATTCCCTTTTTAAAAGAGGTCTTGCCCTTCGAGTTTCAGGTGGAGGTATTCAAGGGACGAAGCAACTACCTCTGCCTGAGGCGCTGGAATGATCTCCTTCAGCGGCGCGGCGGCCAGCTCGGTTTGGTAGATGACCTTAAACCCTTGGATCGCTGGGTCAACGCAACAACTACAGGGGATTACAACGAAGCCCCCTTCACCATACCCTGGGAGCTGTGGCTGGAAATTCGCTGTGAAAAGGAGAGCTGTCCCGAGGAACTATGCGCCTACTTTCCTAAGTGCTTTTACTGGAGTCTGCGCCACCGGCTCCATGAGGCGCACCTGATCATCACCAATCAGGCCATGCTCCTTGCTGACGCACGCACCGAGGGGCGTGTTCTGCCTGGCTGTAAATGTGCAGTTATCGATGAGGCCCATAATCTGGAGGATGTGGCAACCAATGCCTACAGCCATCAGCTCAACCGCCCCGCCTTTCTAGCCTACTATCGAACGGGTAGTCAGCTGCAGGGAGCTTTGCGCGACTTTGTGCCGGAGTATATCATTCAGGATCTCAACCTCATCCTCGATGAGCTTATGAAAGAAGCAGGTCAGTATTTTTCCCAAATTGAACAGCATATTACCGGGTTTACCACCCTCCTGACGGAGGAAAACCGGCCCTATTTTTCCCAGACCAGCCTGCCCAAACACCTGAAAGACATGGCGGAAGTCCTCAAAGAATGCGATTTTGCTGAGGAGGGAGAACAATCTGCCTTGGCAGAACAGTTCGCCTCCTTTACAGAGAGGCTGCTGTCTACTTTGGATCTCGTTCTGCTCGGGCAAGATACAAGCTATGCCTACTGGGCAGAAATGCAAAATGGGGAACCTACTCTAGTAGCTGCCCCAATTGAAGTAAGCGGGTTCCTGCAGGAGACTTTGTTCCAGCAAGTTCCCTCAGTTATTCTAACCTCTGCCACTTTGAGCACCAACCAGTCCTTCGATTACATTCGCAGGCAGTTAGGTCTCAATGAGGCAGAAGAGTTAAATCTCGGCTCTCCCTTTGCCTATGACAAACAGGCAATCCTATGCGTGCCGCAAGAGGCCAAGCACCCTAACCATCCCCGTTATGCCCATTATGTTTCCTACCTGATCCTGCGCACCTTGGCGCTGACCCAGGGGGGAGTGTTGGCTCTGTTTACCAGCTACAGCCTGATGGACGAAGTAGCTGAGGCCATCAGCCCAAAACTGGACGAAGTTGGCTACACTCTCTACAAGCAAGGGGATGGCCCCCGCCTCGGACTGATTCAGGACTTTCAGACCGATCCCCGTTCCCTGCTGTTTGGAACCAATAGTTTCTGGGAAGGCATTGACCTGCCAGGGGAAGCCCTGCGGGCGGTGGTCATTACGCGTCTGCCTTTTACTTCACCTGATCGTCCGGTTACCCGTGCCCGTCTCCAGGCCATAGAAGAGGCAGGGGGCAATCCATTTTTGGCCTACAGCGTACCCCAGGCGATTTTGCGCCTTAAACAAGGTTTCGGGCGCCTGATCCGTACCAAAACAGACGCAGGGGGAGTGGTCATCCTTGACGAGCGGATCTTAACCGCCCGCTACGGCCCTGACTTTTTGGCATCCCTGCCCCCAGCCCGATTTACCCGAAACCTAGACGAGCTCCGCCTCTTGTTCGGTGACTAATACCACATCATAAAGGGGTCCATTTTTGATCACCCGCACTTGCTTTACCTCATCGCCTACGCTAATTTTCGTAGGCCGCATTTTGCGGGTCACCTGGTACAGCGTAGAACGAATAGTAGACTCGTTGACGTCATCCCTGGTCTGCCCAAACTCCTGCACAACAGCCCTGGCCGAAACACCTTCAGGGCTGCTTTGGGCTAGAGTGTGCAGTACTTCCACAATCTGACTGGTTAGCGAAGGTCCGTTTCCTCTCCGCCCCCCGCTTTCTTTCAATAAGCCGTTCAGTTTGCGCAAATCCATCTCCTTAGTGGCCAGACTGATCTGCAAATCTTCAATTTCCCGCTGCAGAATTTCGCGGGCCTGCCGAAGCTGTTCGCGGTAACTCATCTGTATCCCCCTTAACTAGCATCTTACCCGTTAGTATGATCAGATTCTTCGGGTAATATTACCTTGCTGGCCCATTTCATTGCCATCAAGGCAAGAATAGTGCCTCCTAATAAGATGGGGATATAAAAGACGACTGTTCGCCACAAAACGATGAAGGTGCTAAGCAAATCCGGGGCTAACACACTGTCCAGCACAACCCAGGCCAGTCCTTCCGAAACACCGGCTCCCCCCGGGATGGGCGAAAAAACAGGGGCCACTCCAAAGAGGACTGCCACCGCATAGCGGATCGCGGGGCTATAGACCCCAAAGCCTGTGAGCAGCAGAAAACTCCCCGTATAGTAGACCACATAGTATAAAAAAGCGATAACTCTGCACGCCCAGTATTGGCTCCGCCGCTCCACTACGATTAAATGCATAGCACTTCGCAGCTCCTCCAGCCACCTTGCCGGGCGGGAGGAGCTCTTTTTGCGAAAGATCCAATGGAAGAAGCGCTCGCTGCTCAAGATCAGGATAAGCAAAGTTATGATCACGGCCAGATACACAAGGGCTCCAATCCGTACTGCACGAAAGTACTTGACTAAATCAGCAGGAACATTACTCAAAGCAGAAGAGATCACAAGGCCAAGGCAGGCCAGGCTGAACTGGCCGGCCAATCCCCCTGCCAACACTACTGCCGTTGCTGTGGATCCTTTCAATCCTCTCCTGTAGAGAAAATAGACAACCAAAGCGCCTCCGCCTCCCGCGAAGGGCGTGATGAGGGTCAAGAAATTCGCGGCTCCAAGCAGCGTTGCCAGCTGCCACCAGGGAACATGGTGCCCTACTGATCTAGTCAGCATGCCGATGCGCTGCCCGTCCACTACCCAGGCCGCCAGCACAAAAAAAAGGGCCCCAAAAAAGTAGGTGAGGGGGAATTCCCCCAGTTCATGCAGGACATCGATGGGGTTTGCCATTTTCCAAACAACTATCACCAAAGCCGCCATGCTGACCATAAAGGTGAGCGCAAGCCCCTTCCAGGGAATGCGCCATGAAAATCTCTCCGGTTTGTCCATATCTCTAATACCTCAACTGTTCAGAATAAGTAATTATATGTGACTCAGGGTAGTATTTCTCCAGAATGCTTAAATAGTCATATCCTGCCTCTGCCATACCCTTTGCCCCCCATTGACTCATTCCCAAATTATGGCCGCTGCCGCCGCCGTAAAGTGTGACTGACCTAAGCCTTCCTTCAACCCCCCGCTCCTCTTCAATAAAGAATAGGGCGCTAGGCAGCAGAGATTGGGGGCCTAGACTGTCAGATATCCTCGCTAGGCCCGAGGGCCTGAGGGCACGCCTGATGTTCAATTCACCTTCGATGCACACTTCCCCTTGTGCACCTGAGACAATCAGCTGCGTCACCCTGCCCGCTTCATCGCGGGCCCCAACTTGCACGCCGGAAACCTCCCCAAGCTGAAACAAATTTTCCAGCTCCCCCTGGGTAAAGGTGCACTTCCATCTAAACCAGGGGGAATTGCCCTCGAGAACCAAGCCTGTTCTATCCTCCCAGGACTTCCTTTCTGTAAGAACTGTTCCGGGGCTGGTAGAGAAGAAGTAGGTAGAAGTAACAGTACCGTCACTCTTGGCTAGAATCTGCCCGGCTGTTTCATCAATGGCCCGGGCGCAGCTCGCTGCCTCCGGCTGATTATTATACACCTGGGAGCTGGTGCTGTCCGCGACATGAAAGCCCAGATGACCTTGGCGCGAATAGACAGCCTGGGCGACTGCGTAGGTTCTGGCAGCCACTGCCTGGGCTTTAAGGGCCTCCAAAGGCCAACTGTGGGGCATCTCGCTTGGCACCACCTGGTAGAGATAATCCTCCAGGCTGACTTCATTAATCGCCAAAAAGGATTTTTCCCCGGCGACCGTCAGTTCAAATCGTCCCCGATAGCGCGGATAAAAAGTTTTTCCCGTGCCCCGCTGGAAAGAATTAATCTGAATCAGCCCATCTGTATCGGAAAAGATGTGCAGGCGCTGATCGAACTCCCACGTATTTCCCTGGCCATCCACAGCATGCAGCCTGCCGGCGCGCACAAAGATCACTGTTTCTTCCCCTGGTCCAATCAAAAAACCTCTGCCCGTACCCTTTTCTTCAACATACAGCTGGGAAGTGGGGCTGAAGCTCAGCTCCTCATGTTCAAGGGCAGCGAACCGATCGGTGCTGATTGCCACGCGCATAGTTCGAATATACAGAGGATCATAAACATCAAAACAAACCACTTCACCTTGGTAAATACAGGCAACAACCTCTTCAAAACCTACCTTCACGGCGTCCAGGGGAATGGTTACTCCCTCCCCCTCCCAATACTGGAAAACCTGTACATCCTCACTGATAGGCAAAAAGCCATGGTGTTCAAACTCTACCATGGTCCGGGAGATCCTGAGAATCTTGTCTGCAGGCAAGGCCAAACCTTCTGCACCGCTAACGTTAAAGCCTGCCAGGCAAAACGCTAAGAGCACCACACCAAGAACTGCCAGCCGTCTCATAGCTGTTCAGACTCCTTCCTTCTGGTGTGTTCTTCTTGGATCGCCTGCAGCAGCAAGGGATCGGTCAGCAAGTCAACTGCGGTATAAGCAAGGGCCTTAGCTGCCAGCACTGCTGCCTGCAGCCCTCCCTCACTCACGCTGGCCCTGGCAAACTTTGGTGTGTGGGCGACCAAGCCCTGACCGATGCTTAAATAAGGGTGGATGGCTGGAACCACCTGAGATACATTGCCCATATCTGAGGAGCCCATCCCTTCGGCAAATTCTTCAATGTCCTCAACTCCAAGCCTTTGCATATTGCTGCCGAAGGCCAGGGCAAGCCCTTGATTAGTCAGCATGTGATCTGTTCCTAACTCAAACTCATGCCAGCGTACGGCCGTCCCCGTCATTAAGGCGGCTCCCTCTGCAACCTTGAGAATCTTTGCAGTAATGTCATTGAGTATGGCGCGCCTTGGCGCACGGATATAAAATCGGGCCGCAGCCTTCGCCGGCACCACATTCGGCGCTTGACCCCCTTCGGAGATAATCCCGTGAATCCTTGCTTGATCAGGCAAGTGTTCCCGCAGGGCGTTGACCCCGTTAAAAAGGGCAATCACACCATCCAGCGCATTGATGCCCTCCTCAGGAGAATCTGCTGCGTGGGCTGCTTTCCCGGTGAACTCAAATTCGTAGGCGTCTAGAGCATTGCTGGTTGCCATCAGCAAATTATCGGCGGCAGGATGAAACATCATGGCAGCATCCAC
This sequence comes from Bacillota bacterium, assembly GCA_012520315.1. Taxonomy (GTDB): domain Bacteria; phylum Bacillota; class Limnochordia; order Darwinibacteriales; family Darwinibacteriaceae; genus UBA5420. The sequence goes on from JAAYOM010000064.1 coordinate 9,320, forward strand.
ATCAGCAAAGCAGCCGGCATTGACCAAGATTACCTTGCCGCTTCCTGTTTCTTCAGCAGGCGTGCCTAAAACGGTGATTCTGCCCCCTAATTGCTCCAGAGAAGGTGCCAGACCCAGGGCCGCCCCTACGCTGGCTGTTCCGATTAAATTATGGCCGCAGGCATGGCCAAGCTCCGGCAAAGCATCATATTCACAGAGCAAAGCTATATTAGGCCGGCCCTGGCCTAGAACCCCGCGAAAGGCGGTTTCTAAGCCAGCGATGCCCCGGGTGACTTGAAAACCTGCCTCTTCGAGAACGCCGCTTAACAGGCGAGCGGCCTTCACTTCGGCGAATCCCAACTCAGGATTATTTCCAATTGTTAACGCCATCTGTTCCAGCACGGCTCGCCTGGCGTCGATCTCCAAACCAACCTGGTGCTTCCAGTTCACACAATCACCCTCTAGTCCTTAGCGTATCAATTTGCGATGTTCCTTAAACATGCACTTGTCTTCAACAAAAAGCAGCCCCTTCTCCCTGACGAGCTGTTTTGCTTCTGAACTCGTGATGCCTTCCTGGAGCCAAACACCTTGAATGTCATCTCTGGTCAGAGCATCTTGAACTACTGGCAGCGCTTCAGCAGAAGGGCGAAAGACCACAACTAAGTCTACCGGTTCCTCCACTTCCGTAATGCTGCTGTACACTTTCTCCCCGAGCAGCTCCTCGCCTCCAAATGGATTGACTGGATAGATCTTGTAGCCATGGTGCTGGAGATAACGTGGGACACTGTGTGCAGCTTTGGACGGATCTTTGCTCAAACCAACCACTGCAACTCGCTTGAGTTCCAATGCTTTTTCCACATCAGTTCGCATAGCTCTTCTCCTTTCCTTAGCCCTGCGAGGATTAAATGTGATATAATAGACGCAATGTTAGCCAAAGGAGCCTGATCGTTGTCTAAGACCTGTTTAATCCTCGACTGCTTTTCTCTAGTATACCGCGCTTTTTTCGGATTACCAAGCACAATTAAACGGCAGGACGGCCAAGTAATTAATGCAGTACTTGGCTTTTACAATGCCGTTACAGGATTAATGGAGCAATTCCGCCCCGATTATTTGTTTGTGGCCTCGGATCATCCGAGCCCTACCTTCCGCCACAAGCTCTTTCCTGACTATAAAGCGCAAAGACCCCCGATGCCTGAGGATCTGAAAAGTCAAATCCCTCTCATCGAGGATGTCATCCATAGCTTAGGAGCTCCCTTAGTAAAATTGGAAGGCTACGAGGCCGACGATGTCATGGGCACCATTGCCAGGCACGCGCCGGCTGACACCCATTGCTATATCATCACTACCGATCGCGACGCTTTGCAGCTAGTTGCAGAAGATGTTACCGTAATCGCTCCCAACAGCAAAGCAAACAAGGTATTCACTCCAGATATTGTAACCCATGAGATGGGTGTATCTCCTGGGCGGGTGCCGGATCTAAAAGCCCTGATGGGTGATGCCAGTGACAACATCCCTGGAATTCCCCTAGTCGGGCCCAAGACTGCAAAACGTTGGCTGAGCCTTTATCACACCCTGGATGGCGTCTTGGATAACGCCCACCTTCTGCCGGGCAAGGCGGGGCAAAATCTTCTGGCGGGCCGGGAAGATGCACTGTTGTATCGAGAACTGGCCACCATTGAACAAAATGTACCCACCTACTGTTGCTGGATGGCAGGGCAAATAGCCTTCGATGAAAGGCAGGTACGGCAGACTTTAGACTCCATAGGCATCAGAGCTTCCATTCCTCAAATCAGTTAGCGCGTGCGCTGGGAGAGAATTTCTGCTGTCTTGTCCAACACTTTCTTCGAACGATGCCCATCCACAACCGCTACCGACACTGCCAAGGTGTCAATGATGGTCAGCTGCGCAACCCTGGCAGAGATCCCGCACTTGGTGAAGAGGCTGGCATCCGAACAGGTTAGCAGGACAATATCAGCCGTCTTGGCCAGTCGCGAAGCTGCGTGATCTGTAATGCCAATCGTTAAGGCACCGCAATCCTTTGCGGTGTTTATTGCTTCTACAATTTCCCTCGTTTCGCCAGTGCGGGAAAGCCCAACCGCCACATCCCCCTGCTGCAGAAGTACAGCACGGGTAATCTGCATGTGAGTGTCAACAAAGGCACTGGCCCTTCTTCCAATGCGAGAAAACTTCTGTTCGCCGTCAAAGGCCGCTATGCTGGACGCTCCCAGCCCGTAGAAGTGAATCTCCCTGGCCCTTGCTAAAGCCTTTACTGCCGCCTCGAGGGAATCCTCCTTCAGCACATGATTTGTGTCCTGCAGGGCACGGATACTTGCATCAAAGACCTTTTCTTTAATAGTGCGAATATCATCATCAGGTTTAATTTCTCCCCCAACCAGGCTGTGTTTTTCCACCACATCCTGGGCGAGGAGAATTTTGAACTCTTGGAATCCCTTGTAACCCAGTCGCTTACAGAATTTCACTACTGTGGCATCGCTGACCTCCGCTTCTCTGGCCAGCTCTGTAATGGACAGGTACACCACATGGTTAGGATTACGCAGAACAGCATCGGCCACTCGCTTCTCGGCCGGTTTTAGGGTTGGATATAAACTCTTAATATGTAATAAGGCATTGGTTCGTTGACTCAAAAAATCTCCCCCTTAGACACTTATCCCCGCTCAAGGAACCAACATAGCACATAGTTGTAATAATTTGAGGAAACAGTACTCTTTATTAATTCGCAATTTTACCACAGTATCCTTCCTAATCATTACCATTCTTTTGTACTCCAACTTTTTATTACACCAATTACTCTCTTTTCCGAATTATATTGACAATTCACCCTTTTCCTTTTACACTATGGTAAAGGAGATGATAACGATCTGGTTGGTACTGTTCTCGCGCATGATCAGCTCGCTCCAGCCCGAACGCAACACAACATACCAGTGTTTGCCAGGCCACGAGGTGCCCTGGGACAGCGGACCTTTAGCTGCTGCCATTGTTCTGTCATTGGCAGGACAGCCAGTAGAGCCTAGGCTGGAAATAAGCACTGCAGCCGGAGGCGCTTCCCTTGCCAATATGAGACTTTATTTTGAGGGCCGAGGCTTACAGGCGGTAGGTTTCAATCTTACCTGGGAGCAGACTCTCCTTTTCCTCAGCCGGTTTGCCAATCGGCCCCTCCTGGCCCATCGCTACCTGGAGCAAGGCTACTATGCAGTTCTCTTAGGTTTTGTTGAAGGATTCCTGCTAGTCGCCGATCCCTCCCGGGGGGTGCAGGCTGTTCCTCCCAGGGCCTTCCTCGAACATTTCAGCGGTTTTGTCTTGCACTTCCCCAAGCTGGAAGCGTTATCCACAGTGGCAAAGATACTTGCCGCAGCTAAACAGAGGCTGACACTGTATGGTCAATCCGTTGCAGAGTTCTAAAACGTTTTAAAGCAAAATGGACCCTGGCGGGTCCATCTAAATTTGAACTAAGTATTCCCTTAAAGCTCCGTTTCAGCCAATTGCTCCAGTTCACTGAGGAGCTGTTCAAAAACGGCCATAGCCTGCACGATGGGCTCTGGTTTGCTCATATCTACACCTGCCCTTTGCAGCAGGTTGATTGGGTAATCTGAACCGCCGCCGGCCAAGAATTCAAGATAACGTTGGACCGCAGGCTGTCCCTGATCTAGAATCTGCTGAGAAAGTGAAATCGCTGCCGAAAAGCCTGTTGCATACTTGTAGACGTAAAATGGGCGGTAGAAATGGGGGATCCTGGCCCATTCCATGGCAATGGCCTCGTCAACTACAATGTCCTCCCCAAAGTACTTTTTGTTCAAGTCGTAGTAAATCTCAGAGAATTTGTCGCTGGTGAGCTGTTCGCCCTGTCCTACTTTCCCATGGACAATCATCTCGAACTCTGCAAACATTGTTTGCCTGAACACGGTTCCTCTGAACTGCTCCAAGAAATGGTTCAAGAGATATGCCTTCTGCCTGGGATCTTCTGTTTTCTTCAGGAGATCATCCATGAGCAGCGCTTCGTTAAGTGTAGAAGCCACCTCCGCTACAAAAATCGTATAGTTCGAGTTGACGAACTCCTGGTGCTTGTTGGAGTAGTAGGTGTGCATAGCATGCCCAAGTTCGTGGGCCAGGGTAAAGACATCATTGAGGGTACCCTGGTAGTTCATAAGTACATAAGGGTGCACCCCGTATGTTCCCCAAGAGTAAGCGCCGCTGGTCTTGCCCCTGTTTTCCAGCCAGTCAATCCAGCCGTCAGTGAAACTTGCATTCATATCACTGATATACTCCGGACCTAGCGCCCCCAAACCCTCCTGCAACATCTTTATCGCCTGTTCCCTGGGAAACTCCAGATCCTGATCCGCAACCATGGGCACATACAAGTCATACATATGCAGTTCTTCCAGGCCCAGAAGCTTCTTGCGCAGGCGAACATAGCGATACATCAGGTGAAGATGATCGTGAATGGAGTCAACTAGATTGACATAAACTTCTGGATCCACGTTATCTTCATGCAGGGCTGCCTCCAGGGAAGAGTTGTATTTGCGCGCTTTGGCGAAATAAAGCTCCTTCTTCAGCGCGGAGTTATAGGTTGCGCCTAAGGTGTTTTTCCAGGCGGTATAGGTGCTGTAGAGCGCATCAAAGGCTCCTTTGCGCACCTCACGGTTTTGCGACTCCAAGAGCTGGATGTAACGTCCGTGGGTCAATTCCACCGTTTCGCCTGCATCGTTTTTAACTTCAGGGAACTTAAGGTCGGCGTTGTTAAACATGGTAAAGATGTTTCTAGGGGCCTGCGCCATTTCGCCCGCGGCTGCCAGGAGCTGCTCCTGCTCGGCGGGTAGGGTATGGGCCTTTTTGCGCAGGATGTTCTCTAAATAGTGTTCATACAGTTTAAGACCTGCGGTGTTCTTGACCCATTTCCTAACGGTGTCCGGATTTAGATTGAGGATCTCCGGCACGAAAAACGATTGTACTGCACTTAGTTCAACCGCAGCAGCCATTGCACTGGCTGCATAGCCCTGGTACAGCGAGTTGGCGTTGTCCTCATCTCTCCGCATGTAAGAGTAGGTGATAATGCGGTCTGCCAATAAACCAACCTCATCCTGCAACTGCAGGGCCTTCAGCAGGTTTTCGCCCGATGTCAGGGTTCCCCGCAGGGCAAGGATCCGCTCCTTGCTGTTTTTCAACTTCTCCAAGTCTTCTTCAAAGGCTGAGTCAGAAGCATAAATGTCTTCCAGACGCCACTTGAGCTCAGAGGATATCTCGTCACGTCGTTGAAGTTGTCCCATCATGTCACTCCTATACTTTAAGTTCTATCTGTATCATTTCTCCTTATCCCAAAACTCTCCTTTAGAGAAAGGCAAAAACAGGATCACAGTTACTTGTGTGGAAATAGTTAAGTCGAGGTGAGAAAATGAGTAGGGAAGAGGTTTTTGTTCTAGATATTGGTACCCGCACAATCGCAGGTTTAGTCATGGCTGCAGCCGAGGAGGGATTTGAGATTAAAGAAGCCCGTCTGCATCAGCAGCTGCCTGGGGCAATGGCCGACGGACAAATCCATCATATCGGCGCTGTAGCGCGCACTGTTCGCAAGATCAAAGAGGAGTTGGAAGCCGCCTGCGGTTTTAGCTGCCGCAAGGCTGCGGTAGCAGCTGCAGGACGTTCCCTGCTCACAGAAGGGGGAAGCAGCAGCTTTGATCTCCTGCCTGCCCAGCGCTTGACTGCAGATCAAGTCAAAGCCCTCGAACTTGATGCGGTGCGTGACGCTGTTCAAAAGATCTCTTCTGAAAGCGCCGGAGGCGTGATGCACAGCTACATGTGCGTCGGCTACAGTGTTACCCAGTATTATCTGGACGGAGAGCCCATCGCCTCACTCCAGGGCCACCAGGGACGAGTGGCTAAAGCAGATGTGATTGCCACCTTCCTGCCCCGCATTGTCATCGATTCATTAGGCACCGCCTTAAACGAGGCCGGTTTAGCTATGGAAACACTCACCCTTGAACCCATAGCAGCGATGCATGTGGTTGTCCCGCCAACTATGCGCATGCTCAATATCGCCCTGGTGGATGTAGGCGCGGGAACCTCCGACTTGGCAGTCTCTGCCGAGGGAACGGTGAAGGGCTACGGTATGGTCGCCTATGCAGGCGATGCCATCACCAAGGGGCTGGCCGATCACTTCCTGCTGGACTTTAAAGTCGCTGAACAGGTCAAGATCGAGCTTGAGCCGGAGAAAACCTCCACCTGCCAGGATGTCTTCGGCAACACCCTGCACCTGGCCTACGAGGATGTGCTGGAAGTGATCAAACCCCGCGTAGAAATCCTGGCGGAAAAAATCGCCCAGGAAGTGATCAGACTCAATGGCGGTGAACCCAAAGGTGCCATCCTAATCGGCGGAGGCAGCAGGGTTCCGGGCTTTGCCGAGCTTTTGGCCAAACATCTGGAGCTGCCTGAAAACCTAGTGCGCATCAGAGATCGCAGCAGCCTGGAAATTGTCCAGGGACTCCCCCACTTTAACGGTCCCGAAGTGATTACGCCAATTGGCATCGGCTGTACTCACCTGGACAGGCTGTCCATGGAACTAATTCATGTCACCGTCAACGGCAATCATCTCCAGTTTCTCAATATGGCCTCCTCCACAGTGGGCGAAGCCCTCTTACATGCAGGCTTAGACCCTGCGGAGTTGGTGGGGCGGCCCGGCCCCGCCTTCACGGTCGAGCTCAACGGCCGCTGCATTACGCTGCCTGGAACTTTAGGAGAACCGGCAGTGATCCAGAAAAATGGCGAGCCCTGTGAGCTTGGTGCGCCCTTAGCAGACGGCGACCAGTTAGTTGTACGCCCGGGCCAGCCCGGCCGAGAACCTAATATCAGCCTTGGCGAACTCGTGGATGAACAGGCCCACTCCTTTTCCATCACCCTAAACGGCAAATCCCTGGAAGTGCAGGCCGATGCCCTGGTCAACGGTGAGAAACAAACCTTTGATTATATTTTACAGGACCGGGACAGTGTGAGTTTGCAGCCCCTGACCGACCTCCGGGATCTCTTTGGGCACTTGGGCATCCCTTTAGAACAGGAGATACCTTTTTATCTCAATGGCGAAGCCAAGATCGCAGTCGAAAAAATGAAGCTCTTGATCAACGGAAGCGAGGTAGGATTTCGGGAACCCCTGCGCTCAGGTCTGGAAGTTCGCTACTTCCGCAAGCCCTGCCTGCTGCGGGAACAGCTAACAGTGTCCAAGGAACAGATACCCCAGATTACTGTAAGCGTCAACGGGCAGAGCATCGAACTGACCCAAAAAGAGCCCCAAGCATTGGTTAACGGCGCCGAAGTCTCCCTAGACTATGAAATTAGGCCCTATGACCGAATCGAATACAGCCCGGGACCGGGCGGAGTACTCGATGCCTATATCGTCACCGATATTTTTCGTGACTATGAACCGGACGGGGTCTTTGCCAATAGGGGGGGGAGCATCCTGGTTAATGGGGAAATTGCCGGTTTCACCACCCCTATTAAGCATGGAGACACCATCGAGCTGATTCCCTATGGAGCAGAGATCGCAAACTCAGGTATACCTGATGAATAGGGAGCCAGTTCATACAGGGTAAAGCAAATCACAGCATGATTCTCCTGTAAATAAAAGCCCTGATCCTCTCTGAACTGGTCGGAAGTAAAGGTATCGTCGAAGAACAAATCCCGTTCTTGCTTGATCTGCTCAGCGATAACAGCTGCCGCACGCTCTATTTCAGCCTCTGTGTCAAAGATTTGGCTGAAGCTGATGGGCTGACCGCAAGTTAGATCGATATTGAGGTAGTCATAATAGGTCATGCCGTGGGCCCCGCCTGTGTAGACATAGTTCACAACCGCTATGCTGAGCAGGCCCCCCTGATTAAGCTTCACTTCAAAGTCCACAAAACCTGCATAGGGCTGGGGACGGTACTCAGAGTCGAGTTCCAACGCCTCCGCGGCGATATCCTTCAACCAGGACGCATAGTCGGCTAAGTTATCCCGCAGCCCTTGGTTAAATGCTTCCTGCCAGGCAAGATCAGGCGCCCCAATTAGCTGAGGGATCTGCGCGGAGACAGTTAGACCCGGCCCCTCATATTCATAGACATACTCATAAACCACCAAGGAGTTAGGAAAACCCTGAGCCATGCGCTGCCAAATAGACTGGGCAGCCAAGGCAGGTGCTAAACTGCCAGCCAAAAAGACAAGCAAAGCTGCTGCAATAAAGGTTCTGTTCAGTCTTTTCATCAAGAACATCCTTTCAGTTTTATCATAGTCTGAAGAACCCAGACCTCGGTCTGGGTTCTTGTGAGAAACTCTTACTTAAACTGAATCTTGGCCTTATCCTCAGTAGGATTCTTGCCCGTGACTCTAACTACCACTTCATACTCTTTATCTTTCCAGTTTTCATTATAGTACTTGGTAAACTCCTCTTCCAAGAG
>JAAYOM010000065.1 GCA_012520315.1 Bacillota bacterium
GCTTTGGATTCTGTAGTTTCAATCCGGCCATGTAACACTAACGAGGTCACTTGTCCCCGGAGTAACATCTTCCGGTGGCCAGAAGTTCTACCCAACTTCCTGAGTTTCATCTTGCTCACCTACCTCATTCATCAGATTTGCGCAGGGCAAGCCCTAGTTCGCCAAGCTTTTCTTTGATTTCCGCCAGGGATTTTTTTCCAAGGTTACGCACCTTCATCATGTCCTCTTCGGTTTTGCGGATCAACTCATCAACAGTGTTGATGCCAGCCCGTTTTAGACAGTTGTATGAACGTACGGAAAGATCCAATTCCTCAACGGTCATCTCCATTAGGCGGTCAATGCTCTCTTCTTCTTTTTCCACCATAATTTCCACGCTGCCCACACCCTCTGTCAAATCTGTGAACAGCTTGATGTGCTCCATCAAAATCTTGGCAGCTAGGCTCACGGCGCTATCTGGGGCAATGGTACGATTGGTCCAAACCTCGAGAACGAGTCTGTCGTAGTCAGTGATTTGCCCAACCCGTGTATCCTCAATATGATAGATTGCCTTGGTTACAGGCGTGAAAATGGAATCTACCGGGATCAAGCCGATGGGATGATCCGGACTCTTGTTGCCTTCTGCGCTAACATAGCCCCGGCCCTTGGCCACAGTAATATCCATATTGAGCTTGGCTCCCTTTTGCAGCGTGGCAATAACCAATTCAGGATTGAGAATTTCTACTGAAGGATCAGGGATAATATCACCAGCGAGCAGAGGGCCTTCTTGATCGGCTTCTACCCGAATCGTCACAGGCTCGTCGGTGTGCAGTTTAACCAAAAGCTTCTTGAGGTTCAGCACAATGTCTACAGTATCTTCCACCACTCCATCGATAGTGGAAAACTCATGTAAGACTCCGTCGATATGAACCGAAGTTACTGCAGTGCCTGGCAATGACGACAACAGGATTCTGCGCAAGGCATTGCCCAAAGTGATACCATACCCGCGCTCTAACGGTTCTACAATGAACTTGCCGTAGTTGTCCGTTAGTTCTGCTTGTTCAATCCTTGGTTTTTCTATTTCAATCATAGTTCTTGCACCCTCCTTTGCAAACGCGTGGGCCGAACTAATTATACTCTGCGTCGTTTCGGTGGACGACAGCCATTATATGGAATTGGAGTTACGTCTTTGATAGTGGTCACGTCAATACCTGCAGCCTGCAGCGAGCGAATTGCAGCTTCTCTTCCTGCACCAGGTCCTTTAACATAGACGCTTACTTCTCTTACTCCGTGCTCCATCGCCGATGCTGCAGCTTGCTCCGCTGCCATACCTGCTGCAAATGGAGTTCCTTTACGCGAACCTTTAAAACCCATGTTACCAGAGCTGGCCCAAGAAATTACGTTCCCCTCAGGATCACTAATGGTGACGATGGTGTTATTAAATGTGGATCGAATGTGCGCTACTCCCACTGGAATATTTTTGCGCGCTCTGCGGCGTGGGCGCTGCCCACCCCTACGTGGTCTTGCCATTGGGTTTTCCTCCTTTCAATACGGCCTATCTCCTCTTACCGGCAATACGTTTGGGACCTTTGCGAGTTCTTGCATTGGTCTTAGTACGTTGCCCTCGAACAGGAAGGCCGCGGCGGTGACGTATACCACGGTAGCAACCGATGTCCCGCAATCTCTTGATGTTCATGTTTACTTCCCGGCGAAGGTCACCTTCGACCAGGAACTGCTTTTCAATGATCTCGCGGATTTGGTTGGCTTGGTCCTCAGTTAAGTCGCGCACACGCGTATCAGGACTGATTCCGCAGATCTCAATGATTTTTTCAGCTGTACTACGGCCTATTCCGTAAATATAGGTTAAGCCGATTACTACTCGCTTATCGCGAGGCAAATCTACACCTGCAATACGTGCCATCTATCTGGACACCCCCTCTATTCTATCCTTGCTTCTGTTTGTGCCTTGGATTTTCACAGATTACCATTACACGACCTTTACGTCTGATAATCTTGCATTTTTCACAAATCGGCTTCACGGAAGGTCTCACCTTCATCGTTTTGCGCCTCCTTTAGCCGTCTATTTTTTACGGTACGTAATTCTCCCCCTCGTCAAATCATAGGGAGAAAGTTCTACAGTCACTCTATCTCCGGGTAGAATCCGAATAAAATTCATTCGCATTTTGCCAGATATATGGGCTAGTACCTTGTGCCCATTCTCTAATTCTACTCGAAACATGGCATTTGGCAATGGTTCAATCACTATGCCTTCAACTTCAATAGCATCATCCTTGGCCATGGTCTTTTGAACCCTCCTCTCCTTGGTTCTCCTCACTACTATGCTGCCTCAAAAAATCCCGAATCGCCTTGTCATCCAAGGTCCCGTTCAGCCTTGCATCGTGAACCACTAAGTGTCTGACATTCTTGCACTTAGGGCGACCTACCGGACGCACAAAGCCATCGGCCACATTGACATGATTATCGGTCAAGAACTCGGTTACCACATACCTCTTGCCCGAGTCCCTTCCCATCCTTGACGTCACCAATTGTCCTACTTCCAAAAGTCCCATTATATCTCCTCTATAGAAGTGTAAGAATCACGGGGCCTTCATCAGTGATAGCAATCGTGTGTTCGAAATGAGCTGACCATTTGTTGTCCCGTGTTACAACTGTCCAGTTATCTTCCAAGACCTGCACATGGTAACCACCCACATTTACCATCGGCTCAATGGCCAATGTCATGCCAGCTTTCAAACGTGGGCCCCTTCCCGGGGGTCCGAAATTCGGAATTTGTGGTGCCTCGTGCATCTGGCGGCCAATTCCATGTCCAACGAAGTCTCTGACAACAGAAAAGCCACCTTCCTCCGCACGTTTTTGCACAGCATGGGAGATATCAGAAAGGCGGTTACCGACCTTCGCTTGCTCGATACCCAGAAAAAGGGATTCTTCTGTGGCTTGTAGCAAGTTCAGAACCTGGGAATCAACCTCACCCACAGGATAGGTCCAAGCGCTATCGCCACAAAAACCATCGACAAACGCCCCAATATCTACACTGATTATCGATCCTTCTTCAAGGACCACATCTTTGCTGGGAATCCCATGAACAACGACCTCGTTGACGGAAGCGCAGATCGAAGCGGGATACCCTTGATAACCTTTGAATGCGGGAATTGCATTTTGCTTGAGCAGAAATTCTTCCACAGCCCTATCCAAATCAAGGGTTGTTATTCCGGGCTTAATCAACTCTCGGACCAATGCATGGGCCTGAGCCACCACCCGGCCCGCCTCGCGCATGGATTGAATCTCTTCAGCAGACTTGAGTACAATCATCATCGTACTCCACCCACATCTTCACTTACCAGGTTTTGCAGATAATGGTCAACATCTGCAAAGACCTCATCAATGGGGCGCACTCCGTTGATACTGAACAGTCGTCCATCCTGAGCGTAATAATGAAGAACGGGATGCGTTTGCCGCATGTAAACGGTCAGTCTTCGCCGGGCGGTTTCTTCCGTATCATCGCTGCGGCGATAAAGCTCTCCTCCGCAAGCATCGCAGATGCCCTTGCCCTTAGCCCTGTAGTGTTCCAAGTGATACACTGCTTTACACTGGCTGCACATCCGCCTTTTCGCAATTCGTTCGATTGCTTCGGCTTGAGTGACTCGAATATCAAAAGCACTTTGTACATCCAAGCCATTTTGCGCAAGCCGGCGATCCAGCTCTCGAGCCTGTAACACTGTGCGAGGGAATCCATCGAGGATCCACCCCTTTTTACAATCCGGTTGAACAATTCGCTCATAGACGATTTGAAGGGCAAGCTCATCGGGGATCAATTCACCCCGGCTAATATACGCGTTAGCCTCTTGCCCCAAATCGGCACCTTCGGCTATGGACTCGCGAATAATGCTACCTGTGGAGATATGTGGAACACCGTACTTCTCAGAAATACGATCTCCTTGGGTACCCTTACCCGCACCGGGCAAGCCCAGCAACACCAATCGCATCTGCCTTTCCCCCTTTTTACTTCAGGAAACCTTCATAGTGCCTCATGAGCAAGTGGGCTTCGATCTGCTGCATTGTGTCAAGTGCCACACCTACAATAATCAACATACCAGTACCACCGAACGAAAGAATGTTGGAAGGAATCCTAGTTATTGCACCAACAACAAATGGAAGAACGGCGATACCAGCCAGGAAAAATGCCCCTGGCAACGTGATTCTCGAAAGAATCTTATCCAAATAATCTGAGGTGGGTTTTCCAGGTCTGAGACCAGGAATGTAGCCACCATTTTTCTTCATGTTGGTAGCAACCTCAATTGGATTAAAGGTTACTGCCGTGTAGAAATAGGTGAAGAAGATCACAAGAACTACATAAAGCAAATTATATCCAAATGTGCCATACCCTACCCAGCGATTGATAAAATCGACTGCAGGAATGAACTGAGCCAGAGTAAGGGGAAAGGTCAAAACAGATGATGCAAAAATGACCGGAATAACCCCTGCTTGGTTCACCTTGAGTGGAATATGAGTGGATTGCCCACCATACACCCTACGGCCTACCACGCGCTTGGCATACTGGACAGGAACCTTACGTTCACCTCTGGTAATCAACACGACTGCTGCAATCACCAAAACCGTGATGAGCAGATACACAACAAGACTCAAAATGTGCAATCCGCCTTGGCCAACGGCTCTGAAGGCATTGAGATATTGTGTAGGCATAGCCGCCACAATGTTAACAAAGATGAGCAAGGAGATGCCATTGCCAATACCTTTTTCTGAGATCTTTTCTCCCAGCCACATGGTAAACATGGTACCAGCGGTGAGTGTCAAAGTAATCAAGGTGAGACCAAAGAAGTTCGGATTCGAGACCACACCCCAAGAACGAGCCATAGCAGTGGTTCCGATTGCTTGAACCAAAGCTAAAACAACCGTTGCATAACGAGTGTACTGAGCAATAATCTTCCGTCCTTCTGGTCCTTCCTTGGACAACTTCTCCAAGCTCGGCACAACAATGGTCAACAAGTTCATGACAATGGATGCTGTGATATATGGGCTGACACCCTGCGCGAATACAGTAAATCTTTCTAAAGCTCCCCCGGTAAAGAGGTTCAAGAAACCAAAGAGATTCCCACCGTCGACACCCAATTGCTGAGCTAATCCTACTGCGTCCACACCTGGAACTGGTACGAAAGAACCAATTCTGTAGACAGCAAGCAAAGTAACGGTATAGAGGATCTTTCTCCTTAAGTCGGGGATTTTCATAGCATTTTTCAATGCAGCTAGCAACTAGATCACCTCTACTGTGCCGCCAGCCTTTTCAATTTTGGCTGCTGCCGATTTTGTGAAACTGTGAGCCTGCACCGTTAACGCCTGATTGAGCTCGCCATTGCCGAGGATTTTAATCCCATCGTAGACTTTCTTGACAAGCCCTGATTCGATCAAGACCTCGGGAGTGATCACTGTACCCGGTGCGAACCGATTTAGGTCACTTAACTTGACTTCAGCGTATACTTTTTGAAACACATTCGTAAATCCCCGTTTGGGCAAACGCCTAACTAAAGGAGTTTGGCCTCCTTCAAAATATGGACCTTTGCCGCCACCAGCCCGCTGACCTTGGCCTTTATGGCCTCTACCAGAGGTTTTTCCCCATCCGGAAGCCATACCGCGGCCCACTCTCTTCCTTCTGTGCGTGCTACCTTCTGCGGGTTTAAGTTCATGAATCCGCACACTTACACCCCCTCTGCCTAGTCTAATTCTTCCACTTCAACTAAATGTCGAACCTTGTGGATCATACCCCGAATTGCAGGGTTATCATCATGGACAACGGTTGTACCGAGCTTTCTTAATCCAAGGGCCGCAACTGTGTCCTTTTGGTCTTGCGCATAACCAATAACGCTCTTCTTGTACGTTACCTTCAACTTTGCCACAACATTCGCCCCCTAACCTAA
>JAAYOM010000066.1 GCA_012520315.1 Bacillota bacterium
AAAGGTACACAAAAAAAAGACACCAGCAAGCCTTCATTGCGGCTATTCCGCTTGTGTCCCAGACTTCCCTGCCTTAATTCTATCTTTTTGTTATCAGCTCAGCTGCAAGTGAGTATTCCGATCCAATAAGGCCACTTTAACGGAGAAAGAGGGCCACCTTCACGGTCTAATAGGGCCACTGTCACGGACTAGAAGGCCACCCTCTTAATACGGTTGCGTTGAGATTAGACTAGGTTTTCTGGAATGGCTGTATTGTGCTATGCTCTAGCTCTCAATCCGTATCTTTCTCTCATGGAGACCTTGCCGTCAATGATAATCTCAAAGGCGTTATGGATGATTCCATCAATAATCGCTTCTGAGATGGGGGCGTCGCCAGAGGGGCTGATCCGCTCATACCAACCTTTTGGAGCGTACTGTGCGCACAGAATCAAGGAGCCGCGATGAATTCTAGCTTCGATGATCTCCAGGAGGTCAAAAGATTCCTGCTGCCAGGGCAGTTGTTATTGCTGCGGCCCCTGCCCATCCGGTAGCACCCATGGCCACAAGCAGTACTATGCCTGGAACACCCAAGGCCTCATTCTTCCGAATATAAGATCCACGGTCTGCCTCCTCGCTTTGAAAGACATAAACAAAAACTTACTCAACTACCCTATCAAAAATTCGGTGCAAACGATGATAACCCACCGTGACTATTCAACCTAGATTCTGCGTCTAAACCGGTCTTCTAGAAACTAAGCTCTTGCTAACGGTACCCAAACCTTTCAAACCATTCGGAGGTCACGTATTCGTACTCTACTCCGGCAAATGTCTTTAGTAGAGCCTCAAAAATTACTTTTGCTCCATGAGGCGGGACAGCCATGCCGATTTGCTTTCTTACACTTTCTTTTGGGCCTATGAACTCAAAACTGTCTTCAAATGTTTGGAGACGAGCCCTCTCCCTGTTAGTCAGCGCACGTGACTCGCTCCAATGATAGACGTGTGTGCCTCCGCCTCCGGTCCCTGTTACTGTGTACGCAGGCTTGTCAGGATCAAGTCTCCTGTAGATATGACTCAACTTAGCTCGTTTTACATTTAGGCGCAGTTGTTCAGGAATGCCTTCATACCATGCGTTCTCACCGGCAGGTATATGATCAAGCATTTCAACAACCCTAGGCGAATGTTCTGTGAACTCGTGATTGAACGCATCCTTAGCGATAGGAGGCGATTCTATCGCCTCTCGGGCAGACACATGTTTTCCGGCATGAGTCGGTGCAGGAATCTTGAACTCCAGACCCAAGTCGGAACGTATGCCAACTATGATAATCCTATGCCGCGTCTGAGGAACTCCATAGTCTTCGAACTTATATAGATGCGGGGTCAAAAGGTAACGAGGCCCAGCAGCTGCAAGATCATCTAGAATACTTTTAAGGGCGTGTCCGCGGTTGGCACTCTGAAGACCTCCTAGGCTCGCAAACGTTTCACCCAATATGTATGGAATTGTTCTAATACTTTTTGCTCTTTCAGCCGAGATTTTGCTAGTTCGAAACCGCAACTCATCTCTCTTATGGTCGTTCAGTATCATCGTTCGTCTTTCCACATTTACCTGCAAAGTCCTCTCTTTTTACCGCCTTCCATGGCTATACTCCTTTCAAAAAACAGTATCGAACTTGTGTTCGCATTTTGGTTCGATCTGTGGTAGAATATATGTGGACGTGAGAGTTTCTTATGGGGAGAGAGTTTAGATGGATGAAAGAACCTATGTGGCAGTAGACTTAAAGTCCTTCTATGCCTCTGTGGAGTGTATGGAGCGGGGGCTTGATCCCTTAACTACGAATCTGGTTGTGGCAGATGGATCCCGTACCGACAAGACCATTTGCCTGGCGGTTTCCCCTTCTTTGAAGTCCCATGGCATTTCAGGCCGCCCCAGGCTCTTTGAGGTTGTAAGCAAAGTTCGGGAGATTAATGCGAAGCGTTTACGGAATGCTCCCGGACGCAGGTTTACAGGCAGTTCATTTTTCGATCCTGAGCTCCGTTCGTGTCCCTCTTTGGCCCTAGACTACATCGCAGCTCCGCCCAGAATGGCCCTTTACATCGACTACTCCACCCGCATTTACGGAGTCTACCTGAAACACCTTGCCCCAGAAGATATCCATGTCTACTCCATTGATGAGGTCTTTTTTGATGCCACAAACTATCTAAAATCGCTTCGTGTTTCGGCAAGGGAGTTTGTCACCAAGATACTCCTTGATGTGTTGGAGACCACCGGCATTACCGCAACTGCCGGCATCGGCACTAATCTTTACTTAAGCAAAATTGCCATGGATATCGGCGCCAAGCACATACCTACCGACGAGAATGGAGTCCGCATCGCCGAACTGGATGAGAAGAGATATCGCCGGGAGCTGTGGGCGCACCGCCCCCTCACGGACTTCTGGCGCATAGGCAAAGGCACCGCCAGAAGGCTGGAGGAGCACGGCATGTACACCATGGGCGATATCGCGAGGTGCTCCTTAGAAAACCAGGGCCTCCTCTACAAACTCTTTGGAGTTAACGCAGAGCTTCTAATTGATCACGCCTGGGGCTGGGAATCCTGCACCATTTCCGACATCAAAGCCTACAAGCCCCAGTCCAAGAGCATGGGTTCGGGCCAGGTCCTCCCCTGCCCCTACCCCTTTGACCGGGCCCGACTGATCGCCCGGGAAATGGCAGAACTTCTGGTTCTGGACTTGGTTGAAAAAAGAGTCATGACCAACCAGCTCGTCTTAAGCGTTGGTTATGATGTTTTGAACCTGAAGGATGAAACGCGGCGAAAGAATTTCAGCGGAGAGATTACCATCGACAGCTACGGCCGCTCAGTTCCTAAGAGTGTTAATGGCAGCATAAATCTTGACCGCTATACTTCCTCCACCAAGCTCATTGTAGAGGCGGTGATAGAGCTCTTTGACCGCATTGCTGATCCGGGTTTGCTGATAAGAAGGGTGAATTTGGCAGCCAACAACATCGTGGATGAAAAGACAGTTGCAGAGCGCAACTATCAGCAGCTGGATTTGTTTAAAGACTTAGCGGTGCAAGAGCGGGAAGAAGAAGAACTGGAGCGGGAGCGGAAAGTGCAGGAAGCGGCTTTGGCCATTCGCAAGAAGTATGGGAAGAATGCACTCTTGAAAGGCCTTAACCTTGAGAAAGGGGCAACCACAATCGAGCGGAACCAGCAGATTGGAGGTCATAAGGCATGACAGATGCGTATAAAGACATCATTGATCTGCCCCGGCCGGTCAGGCTGAACAGGCCCCGCATGCCCCAAATCAATCGGGCAGCCCAGTTTGCACCCTTTGCCGCCCTAGTAGGCCATGAGGCGGCCGTCAACGAGACTGCACGGTTGACAGAGCGCAGAATAGAGCTGGACGAGTATCTGAAAGCTGCTCTAAATGACAAGTTATTGGCTGTGGCAGAGCGGATTAAGGAACACCCCAGGGTGGAGATCACCTACTTCTGTCCCGATCCAAAAAAAGAAGGCGGTGCCTATGTTACGATTACAGGCAGCGCCAAAAAAATTGATCAGTATGAACGTGTTGTTGTATTTATGGACGGCACAGCAGTCCCCATTTCTGAGATCATTCGGCTTGAAATCAAAAGCTAGCCATTGTTTCTCTGCCAGCGGTTGACCGCGCCGATGCCGCTCGCCACAAGCAGCAGAGCAATAAACATGGACAGGTTGAAGTGCTCATTAGGCAAGAGGGTTGCGGAAAGAATGGTTCCAGAAATTGGGATCACAAACTTATAAAATGTAACCTCCCCTGCCTTGTTGTGCTTGAGCAGGATATACCAGATCGAAAAGGCTGCCGCTGACAAGAAGGCTGAATAGATAAACAGAATCCAAAAGAGCGGAGTTGGTGTCAGCTGCCCGTCTAGAAAGGCCGGCAGTCCCAGCCCCAAAAGGAGCAGAGAGCCTAAAGTCAGCTGATAAGCATTGATCGTGATTGGATTGATTCGTTTACCCAGGCGCTTGGCCCAGAAAGTCCCCAAGGCGCTGGTGAGTCCGGAAAAAATCAAAAAGCCCTCACCCCGCAGGCTGAACTCCCAGCCGATCACCGCACCGGGTTGCCAGTTAACTAGAATAATGCCGCCGAAGCCGGCAATCAGGCCTAGTACTTTCCCCATATTCAGGCGATCATTGGTGTAGATAAAATGGGCAAAAATTACAACAAAGAAATTGCCCACCGCATTCAAAATGGCGCTCTTGATACCGCTGACCACCGCGACACCGTTATAGAAAAAGAAGTACTGCAGGCCGGTTTGGGCCAGACCTAAAAGCAAAAGGGGCAGGATACTCCCTTTCTCTACCTTCACAGGCTGACGCAAAATCAGCCCCTGCACTGCAAAGACCATCAGCCCTGCCAGGAAAAACCTAGCCCCGGCAATCAGCATCCGGGCAGAGACATCTGCCGTTTCAAGCTGCAGCTCAGCATAGCTGATTTTCAAAACCGGAAAGGCGCTTCCCCATAAAATGCAGGCAATAGCTGCCATCCCTGCCACAAAGTATTTATTAGTCCAAATACTGTTTTGTGTCAATCATTTCATTCCTTCTCCGCAGAGTTCTGCGGTCTTTTTGCATGTTGCTGGCCCGTTATATTTGACCTGCCAGGGCTGGTTCTACCGCCTCTCGAATAATGCCGATCGGAGTCTGCTCCGCGGATTGGCCTAAGGGATTATCTTTAAGCAGCTTCTCAAGGAGGGCTATGTCTACTTCAGGCCCTGAAACGCCTAAGATGTTTACGCCAAGATCGTTCGCATCAATAATCGCGGCAGCACAGCCCACCTCTGCCTTAATCTGCCTGGCTACACCATCCGGATCCACAGGTCCTAAAACCGCATAGTCGTTATAAGGGGGGATGGTGTAATCGCAGGGGCCGTCGATGGCCCTGGCCTTAGCGCCGCAGATGCGGTAAAAAAGTCCCTTTACGCCAAACAGTTTGCCAATCGCAGCAATTATGGCGGCGAAGATAATCTTTAGGGCGCCTACTTCACGAATCGCAAGTTCCATCGTCTCAGGCATGCCAAGACCAATACCGTGGGGCGATTTATGTACGAACCTGCTTAGAAAAACCGCAAGTCTAGACGGCTTAATCTCCCTCAAGCGAAAGGCCCTGCCCTGGGTGATGGCGACCACCTTTTCGCTAACTACTATCAGGTCACTGCTTTGCACAAGCCCTTCCGTATAGTCCTTTGCCACCTGCACAATATCGTCGGTTGCTAAAATGAGGTCGGTCCGCACAGGTATTCTGAGGTAGCTCTTGCCGTCTATCTCCAGTTCAAGTTTTTTACCGGGATTTGCTGGTATCACTGCTACTCTGCTCCTTCTTCCCTGCGGAAAAATCTCCACAGCTCATCTTCCACATGGGCTGTGATCTCTTCTCTCTCACCTGTAGTGTGAATTACGGCAGGATGGCTGCCTTCCGTTACTTTGCCTACGATAAAGGCAGAAATCCCGATCTCAGAGAGCTTGTCAATCAGTTCTGCACCCTTGGGCGTAACAATTAACATGGAACCGGAAGATAAGAGCCTTAAGGGATCTAGCCCGAAAAACTCACAAATAACTCTGGTCAGGTAAGGTACAGGCACATCTGCCTCATAGATCTCAGCTCCGACCCCGGCAGCTTGGCACAGCTCCCGCACCGCTCCCACCAGGCCCCCTTCGGTAATGTCATGCATGGCATGTACCCCATGTTCGGCCGCTAAGAGGCCCTCCGGCACAACTGAGAGCTGTTTGGTAAAGCCTGCGATCTCCTCACCTGTAACTTCAAAGGGAAGCTGATCGCCAAAGTCTCTGGCTAAAATAGCGGTGGCTTCAATGCCCACACCCTTGGTGATCAGTATATCATCGCCGGGCCTTGCGCCCTGGGAAGTAATATAGCGGTCTTTCGGGGCCCTGCCGATGGCTGTAATGGAAACTACCGGACTTGCGACCCGACTGGTAATTTCAGTATGGCCCCCAATCACCTCAACCTCGAGGCTGGCCGCGGCCTTTTGAATGTCCTGCATGATCTGGTGAATCTGCTCTTCTTTAGACTGTTCCGGCATGAGCAGCACAATCTGCACCCCTACAGGGGTGCCCCCATTGGCCGCCAGGTCATTGCAGGCCACATGAACTGCCAGTTCCCCTACGCCTTCGCTTGCACCGGTAATAGGGTCGCTGGTCACCAGGCACACCTGATCGCCAAAGTCAATCACAGCGCAGTCTTCGCCCAGACCCGCGTGGACTAAAACATCCTCACGTAGAAACTGGATGGTTGACAAAACCATCCGTTCCAGCATATCCCCTGATAACTTCCCTATTTTCAAGATTCCTCAACCTTTCGCACCTGGAGCATATTGGTCTGGCCCGGAACTCCGACAGAAAGGCCGGTTATGATGGTAACCACATCTCCCGGTGCAAGAAAATCTCGTTGCATTGCCTTGTCTATAGCTTTACTGATCGATCTTTCCACGTCGCTGTCCCATTCCTGGTAGGCTGCGAAAACACCCCAGGACATGGCCAGCTGCCTGACCACATGGGGATTTTGGGAAATGGCAAAAATGATCGCCTTAGGACGCTTCTGCGACAGAGAGCGGGCAGTGGAGCCTGAAAAAGTTGAGCAAATCATCAGATCCAGATTTAAGTCATGGGTAACCTGGCAAGCTGCCAACGTGACGGCCTGATCGATCTGACTGCGGGCTTCAATTGCTTTGTCCCGCAACACTGCACCGTAATCAAGGACCTGTTCCATGCGCCTGGCAATTCGGTCCATTACCTGCACTGCCCTGACCGGATAGCGGCCCATGGCGGTTTCACCCGAGAGCATCACACAGTCGGTGCCTTCGAAAATAGCGTTGGCCACGTCCGTCACTTCAGCCCGGGTAGGCCTGGGATTGCGGATCATAGAATCAAGCATCTGGGTTGCGGTAATCACAGGCTTGCCGGCCCGATTACACTTGCGAATCAGCATCTTTTGGGCCAGGGGAACCTCTTCAGCTGCAATTTCCACACCCAAATCGCCCCGGGCCACCATTATGGCATCGGAAGCAGCGACGATCTCGTCAATATTGCGCAAGCCGGCACTGCTTTCTATTTTCGCCACCACATGCTGAGTTCCGCCCGCATCCTGAATAATGCGGCGAACCTCCTCCACATGCTCTCCCCTCCGTACGAAGGAGGCAGCGACAAAATCCACTTCATGCTTAACGCCAAAGAGAATGTGTTCAATGTCTTCCTTGGTCAGGGCCGGCAGATCAACATCGACACCGGGCAAAGAAAGACCCTTCCGGGCGCTCAGCTCGCCGCCCACCACCACCTGGCAGATCACATCGGAACCTTTAATCTCCTGCACCCTCAGTTCCAAAAGGCCGTCGTCGATATAAATCACGGAGCCTGGACGCAAATCACGGTTCAGGTGGGGATAATCCACATGAATCTTGGCTTGATCCCCAGGATAGGGTTCAACAGTCAAGGTATACTCCTGGCCGGAAATGAGCTCCACAGGGCCGGTACTTAACTGGCCCACCCTAATTTTGGGTCCCTGAATATCAAGGAGGATGGCCAGGTTGGCATCTAACTCGGCCGCTGCCTCCCTGAGGCTTTTGATGCGCTGCAAGTGTTCGTCTAAGGAGCCATGGGAAAAGTTCAGCCGGGCCACATTCATCCCCGCCCGGATTAGCGCCCTAATGGTCTCCGGGCTTTCACTGGCCGGTCCAATAGTGCAGACAATTTTGGTCTTGCGCATAATCGACCTCCTAATCTAGATCGCGGAAAGGATGTTTGACAAGTGATAGTAATCCAGGTTCAACTGTTTTTCCTGGGCCAGCACATAAGACAAGTCAAAAGATTTGACAACTTGATTCACTTCACCGAGCATCTTACCGCTCTTGCCCTGATAAACGAGCTCAATGGCATGGTAACTCAAGCGGCTGGCCAAAAGGCGATCCCGGACGGTAGGTGCACCGCCCCGCTGAATATGGCCGAGAATTGTAATGCGGGTGTCAAAGCCGGCATGTTCCTGTATGTAACGGCCTATTTCCAAAGAAGGGCTCTCCTCGCCCTGCTCGCCCGAAATCGGCCTTACCCCTTCAGCCACCATCACAATATTATAAGTCTTGCCCATGGCATTGGCCTTTTCAATCAGCTGGCAGACCTGTTCCAGGTCGTAAGGGACCTCTGGAATGAGAATAACATCGGCACCGCCTGCCAGGCCCGAATAAAGGGCAATATAGCCTGAGGCCCGCCCCATCACTTCCACGACATAGACCCGCTCGTGGCTGCTGGCGGTATCACGAATTTTATTCACCGCTTCCATCACATTGTTCACTGCAGTGTCAAAGCCGATAGAATAGTCGGTGCAGGCAATATCATTGTCGATTGTAGCAGGGATGCAAATCACATTGACCCCCATCTCCTCAAGGCTTAAGGCACCCCTAAACGACCCGTCGCCGCCGATTACAATCAAAGAATCAATGCCGTGTTTGTCAAGCATGTCCACGGCTTGGGCACGTCCTTCTGCTGTGCGGAACAGATCAGAACGGGCACTCTTTAAAATGGTGCCTCCCCTTTGAATAATGCCCGAGACAGCCCTGCTGTCCACAGCCTCAATTTCACCATTAATCAGTCCATGGTAGCCGCGATAGATGGCATAGGGCTCCAGGTTGTAATGGAGTGCAGCCCGCACCACAGTACGCACCGCCGCATTCATTCCCGGGGCATCCCCTCCGCTAGTTAAGACACCTATTTTACGCCCCATAACTATCTCCCCTTCCTTAAGTACAGTAACATAATTTCTACAAACCTTCTAACACTTGCTCATTAAACTTGCCTATCTTGCGAAATCTGGCCAGGCGCTCTTCTACAAGGATATCTGCCGGCTTATTAATGATTTCAGCCAGGTAGCGCCGGATAAAGGTTTTGAGCTGCATGGCGGTGGTCTGATGGTCCCGATGTGCGCCACCTAAGGGCTCAGTAATCACATCATCAATAATACCAAATTTCAGAAGATCTGTGGGCGTCAGCCGCAGCAGCTGTGCAGCTTCTGCCGCTCTGGATGAATCCCGCCACAAAATAGTGGCGCACATTTCAGGTGAAATCACAGAATACCAAGCATTTTCCAGCATCAACACCCGGTCGCCTACGCCAATGGCGAGCGCTCCCCCGGAACCCCCTTCTCCGGTAATAATGGAGAGGATCGGAGTTCTTAAGAAAGACATTTCCTCAATGCATTGGGCAATCGCCATACCCTGCCCCCGCTCTTCAGCCTGAATCCCTGGGTAGGCGCCTACGACATCAATCAAGGTGATAATCGGCCGGCCAAACTTTTCCGCCTGCTTCATCAAGCGCAGGGCCTTGCGATAACCTTCCGGATGGGGCAGACCGAAGTTCCTGGTGATGTTTTCCTTAGTATCCCGCCCCTTCTGAGGTCCAATCACCGTCACAGGTTGGCCTTCAAAGAGAGCTACTCCGCCCGCAATTGCCTGGTCATCCCGGAAGCTCCGGTCGCCGTGGAATTCAATAAAATCATCAAATACAAGACCTATATAATCCAATGTAGTTGGGCGTTTGGGATGGCGAGCCATGGTCACCCTCTGGAAAGGGGTCAGATTCTCATAAATCTCCTTCCGCAGCCGGGATGCCTTGCGCTCGAGAGATTTAATCTCTGAGCTAAAATCCATCTCTGCACCGTGCACAAACTGTTTCAGCTCACTGATGCGGGCCTCCAGCTCCAGCACGGGTTTTTCCCATTCAAATGCCGGCACTTCAATTCACCTGCCTATGCCACGCCAAAAGACGCCCCACATAATCCGCAAGTTCAGTGCGGGGCACAATCGCGTCAATCATGCCGTGCTCAAGGGCATACTCTGCGGTTTGGAACCCTTCCGGGAGCCTTTGCCGCGTGGTCTCTTCCACAATTCTCGGCCCAGCAAAGCCGATCAGAGCCCCTGGTTCAGCCAGGATAATGTCTCCCAAGGAAGCAAAACTGGCGTAGATTCCGCCCATGGTGGGATGGGTCAGCACAGAGATGTATAATAGTCCGGCACGGCTGTGCCTGCCCACGGCCTGGGCTGTCTTGGCCATCTGCATCAGGCTGTAAATCCCTTCATGCATGCGGGCTCCCCCTCCGCCGCCGGAAAAAATCACCACAGGCAGCCTTTCTGCTGCTGCCTTTTCAAAACCCCGCACTAGCTGCTCACCGACTACCGAGCCCATGCTGCCGCCAATAAAGGAAAAGTCAATAATACCTAAAATGCAAGGCGAGCCTAAAATGGCCGCCTTGCCGATAAGTGCCGCATCATCGAGCCCGGTCCTTGCCTGGGCCTGCTCGATTTTCTCAGCATAACCGGGAAAGGCTATGGGGTCAGCAGCCACTAAGGGCGGGAGCTCCTCAAAGTCTTTGGGGTCTGTCAACATCGCCAGGCGCCTCCTGGCGCTGATTCTGAAATGGTGCCCGCAGGCACACAAAAAAGCTTCTTTCTCCAGCTCTTTGTTGAAAATCATTTTCCCGCACAGATCGCAGCGCGTCCACAGATTATCGGGAAACTCCCGGCGCGCCGCGTCCTCCTGGGGCTTCACAGTCATATACTTCTGTTTGCCTTTAAATGCACTTAGCATAATACTCCACCTTAACCAAAGGAAGCAGCGATAATCTCATTCGCCTCTTCTACTTCTGACTCCGGTACCAATATCTCTACGCTGGCAGAATCACCGAGATGGGGAGGGCCGAGAGGCCTCAACATAGGTAGGATTCCGCCTGCTTCCAATAGCTCTTTCAGCATTTCTGCCAATGGGCGATTAGGAGCAATGTAAACTACCGTCCACATTGTATCGCTCCCTCCTTTTGAAATCACATTGCTGTTACGCTACAGTATTTCTGTAGCCTTGAAAAAATCCCTTCTACAAAACGTTTTCTTTCCAAGGATCCAACCAGGTGTACACAATCTGCGCTTGTTCTAAACGCCTATTGACCTCTGGGACATCCTGGGTCCAAAACTCAGGAGGCAAAAGATGGTAGGCAGCGCCGATTAATAGGATCGTAGGTTTCGAGCCAAACTGTTTTGCCAAGGCAGTCTTGATTTGATCCAGCTCATTAGGCTTGGGCGTAATTAAAAGGGTCGGCCCCAGGGGCAAAGCCCACTTTACTTCCAAACTGCCAAAGAGGGCCACCCGCCCACCAACTGCAAGCCTAATGCCTGCGAAGCTGCTTCGCGGCCCGGCAAAGGGGACTGTCCCCCCAGGCGTATCCAAAAGTCCTTGCCGTTTATTGCCGCTGTCCTTAATTTCCAGTATCTCTCCGGCAGCTGCATCTAATTCGCCCTGTAAAGATTGGACCAAGGGCAGAAAAGGAGTGCAGGGATGACTGCTGGCATAAACTCCAAGCAGCTCCCTTTCCAATTTCAAAAGTTCCAGCTCAGAACGGGGCTCCAAACCCAGCTCTTCCAGGTGTTTATTGCGGCTGCCCAAATCATCTAGCGCGCCGCAGAGCACAAGTTTCTCTAAAGCCCCCTGTTCCAGGCCCGCCGCTCTTCTCAGCTGAGCCAGGCTTTGCCAAGTGCTCCGCTTTTCCACAACGGCTCTGGCGCTGACTGGAGTCAGGTGCCGATGGGTGCCTAGGCCAAGCCTGATCCCGCCGCCCTCCAACTTGGCCTCAACTTCAGAGTGCAGCACGCTGGGGGACAGTACTTTCAGGCCAAAGCTTTGAGCATCCGCGAGAATCTTTTCCCTGGCCCTCCCACCTGCCTGGTTCAGCAAAGTAAGGAAAAAAGGACCGGGATAATGTGTCTTAAGATAGGCCGCCTGCCAGGTGATGCGGGCATAACTTACGCTGTGGGCCTTGTTAAAGGCATAGCCGCTGAACCGGCGCACCTCTTTAAAGAGCTGCTCCGCCTCAGTTTGATCAAGTCCAGATGTTTGCCGGGCCCCGGCTGTAAAGCGGTCTCGCCAATGTTCCAGTGCCTTGGGGTCGTCCTTGCCCAAGGCACTGCGGAGCAAATCAGCCTCTCCCAAGGACAGACCTGCCACCTGATGGGCAATCAGCATCACCTGCTCCTGGTACAAAATCAGGCCGTACGTTTCCTCTAGAATCTCGGCCAGGAGGGGGTGAGCATATCTTACCCTTTCTGGGTGCTCTCGCCTTTGTACGTACTCAGGAAACATGCTCAAAGGTCCCGGCCTGCCCAGGGCCAGCAAGGCCGCCAAGTCCCTAAAGTTCCTTGGCTTGAGCTGTCTCAGCAGATCTTGGAAAAGTTCGCTCTCCAGCTGAAAAATCCCAAGAGTCCTGCCTTGACCCAGCACCGCCAGGGTCTTATCATCATGTCCGGGAATTTTGTCTAAAGAAAAATCAGCATTGACTTCTGTTTGAATCCGGGCCTCAATCTTGTTTAGCAAAGTTAAGGTTCTTAAGCCTAAGAGATCGATTTTCAAGACCCCTAGGCTTTCCAGACTGTACATGTCCAGGTGAGTTACGGGCAGATCCCGATCCAGGTACACTCCGCTGATTGCCTGAATGGGGATGGCGGCAATAATCACTCCGGCCGCATGGGTAGAACGGTGCCGCTTCAGGCCCTGCATTTCCCGGGCCACAGCCGGGTTGTCCTGACCGAGAATTCTTCTGGTCTCCTGGGCTGCAGCCTTAGGGCCGAAAGTTCCGTAGGTGCCGATTTGGGCCACGAAATCTTTGCCGAAACGCTCTGCCGCATAGTTTAAAACTTCCCCCCGCCTTTCGTAACAAAAGTCGAGGTCAATATCGGGCCTTTTGTTTCTCTCTGCATTTAAGAAGCGTTCAAAAAGCAAGCCCCAGGCCAGGGAGTTTACTTCGGTAATGCCCAGGCAGTAGGCAGCCAGGCTGCCGGCGGCACTGCCCCGGCCGGGCCCAACCGGTATGCCTGCTCCTTTAGCAAAACGGACAATGTCAGCTACAATCAGAAAGTAGTCGGCAAAACCGAGCTGCCGAATCACCTGGAGCTCGTGTTTGAGGCGTTCTTGCACTGCCTCGTTTAAATCGCCAAAACGCTCCTTGGCCCCCTGCCAGACCAAATCTTCCAGCCGCGGCCCGTCGGGATGGGACGGCAGCCCCTGCCCCCAAGGAAGTTCCACATTTAAGCTTGCGGAAAGTTCTAAGGTCCTTGTCAAGACTTCCTGAGGACCTGGAAATTTCTTGCCCAGCTCTTCCCAGCTCAGCATGGGAAAGGGTGGCAAAACAGGCTCTCTGCCCTGAATCTGACCTAAAACCTCCAAAGTTAGGAGTGACTGTTTTTCCAGATAGCGCACATCCTGGCACAGCACAAACTTGTGGGCGGGATACGCTGCCAGGCTACTGGCATCCTGCCCTGGCTCCCAGCGGATATAATGGTTGGGGCCAAATTCCAGATCCAGCCAAATCTGCCCTTCCCTGCCAAGGGCTCCCCCTGCCAGAAGTGCCAGGCCGGCCTTCAGGCGAGCGAGCTCCCCTTTGGGCAAAGGTGCCGGAAGGGATGCCAAGTGCAGGAGGTTTTTGTACCCCTCGTTCGATTGGGCCAGCAAAACTACCAGGCCCAGATCCTTTACTTCCAGCTCCACTCCGAAAATAGGCTTAATGCCTGCCTGCCGGCAGTGGTGTGCCAGCTCCACATGGCCCGCGGTGGTACCCAGATCCGTCAGGGCGAGGGCTTGAATACCAAGCTTAGCCGCCTGCTTGACCAGGGACTCCACCGTACAGACCGATCCCAAGAGCGTATAATCACTATGTGTATAGAGTTGTACAGACAGCTTGCTTCACTCCCCTCATCTAGCCCTACATTTCTGCTAGTGTGCTGGAAATCCTGTAGGAAGGCAACAAAAAAGGGCCTTAGCCCTCTTTTGGTGTCTCTCCATTTTCTCTGTAAACTACGGCTCCGAGTTTCTTCAGTTTTTCCTCGAAGAACTCATAGCCCCGATCCAAAATTTCCACTCCATAGAGCTCAGTCTGGCCCTCCGCAGCCAGCGCAGCAATTGCTAAAGCGGCTCCCGCCCTTAAATCGGTGATTTCTACCGGGGCGCCGGTTAGCTGGGGCACACCTCGGATGATGGCTGTTTTCTGTTCAATTTTGATGTCTGCTCCCATTCTCCGCAGCTCATCCACATAGCGGAAACGATCGAAAATGGTTTCCCGAACTACGCTAGTGCCGTCAGCCAGGCACATAGCTGCCACCAGGGGCTGCTGCAAATCTGTGGGAAAACCGGGATAGGGCAAAGTCTCCACATCCACCGAACTAAGACGCTTCGGAGCAGCGACATGGAGTTCATTATCCCCCCTGACAATGTTGACGCCCGCTTCCTCCAGCTTGACAATGGGAACCCTTAAGTGTTCGGCCACAACACTTTTCACATGGACATCTCCGCCGGTGATGGCCGCGGCAAAAAGAAATGTGCCAGCTTCAATGCGATCCGGAATAATGGAGTATTCGATGCCCCGCAGGCTCTCTACACCCTCAATGCGAATGGTCTCCGTACCTGCACCGCGCACCTTTGCTCCCATGCCGTTTAGGAAAATGGCTAGGTCCACAATTTCCGGCTCTTTGGCCGCATTCTCTAAAATCGTGATTCCTTCAGCTAACGAAGCGGCAATCATTAGATTGATAGTTGTGCCTACGCTGGCTCTGTTTATGTAGATGTGGGCGCCCTGCAGCTTCGAGGCTTCCGCCTTCATATAACCGTGTTCAATACCCACTTCGGCACCGAGCTGGGAGAATCCCTTAATATGATAATCCACGGGCCGGGAGCCAATGGCGCAGCCCCCCGGAAGCGGAACCTCAGCCTTGCCCAAGCGGGCGAGCAGCAGGCCGGCACTGTAAAAGGAAGCCCGCATCTTACGCACTAAGTCGTAAGAAGCCTTGTGATTGTTCAAGGTCGAGCCCTGTACATGCAGGCGTTCCTGGTCATCAAACCACACACCAACCCCTAAATCCTGGAGGATCAGGCAGATGGTGCCAATATCGCTTCCCTGGGGAATATTGTCCAACACACATTCGCCCTCAGTGGCTAAGGCTGCAGCTACGATAATTGCTAAGGCACTGTTTTTTGCACCACTGATTTCCACTGTTCCGCGGAGAGGCTTCCCACCTTCAATGATTAATCGGGCCATATGTATACCCCTCCTATGCTAAACTCTTAAAATAATCTGCTACTATTTCTTCTAAGAGATCATTGCGCTCTATGCTTTGAATCAGGCGCCTGGCATCGCCGTGGGCGGTAATATACGAAGGATCGCCGGATACCAGGTACCCTACAATCTGATCGAGGGGTTGGTACCCCTTGTCCTCCAATGCAGCCCACACCTTCGCCAGAATCTCCTTTGTATCATTAGTTTCCTTATCGACAGCTGAGAATAAACGCGTCTGATCCGACACTCCCATTTTGTATCCTCCCTCTGTAAACTAACCTCTCAACGCCTAAATCATTCGCCCCAAAACTGCAAGCTGTGACCGCAACAACCTTATTTGGCAAAAGCAATATCTGCTACAGCCTCGGCAATGTTATGGGCGTGGTCCCCAACTCGCTCCAAGTTGCTGACTGTGTCGAGAAACAGCACTCCCACTTCCGGACTGCACAGCCCCTTGTTTAGCCGTTCAATATGATTGATCCGGTAGCGTCTCTCCAGTTCGTCCACCTTGTCATCCTCGTCTATCAGGTTGAGAGCCTTGTTCACATCCCTGTTTGCCAAAGCTTCCAGCACGCTCCGGGAAATCCTCTTCACTTCGTCATACATATTCTGCAAATCACCCTTGGCAGCGTCACTCAGTTCGTGCTTACCGGCTTGCCTTGCCTCTGCCAGTTCCGCAATATTGACCGCGTGGTCACCCATACGTTCAATGTCGTTGACCACATGCATCAGATTCACTATTTCCCTAGCCTCATTCACATTCATTGCATACTGGTTGGCCTTGGCCAAATAGGAAGTGATCGCGGTCTCTAATGAGTTCACCACATCTTCTTTCCGTTCGATTTCATCCAGATGGTCAATCTCACCTGTCAGAAAGGCTGTAACAGCCGTTTCCACCATCTCCACCGCAAAGGTGCCCATACGCAAAACCTCCTTTTGCGCACTTAAAAGCGCCCCTGGGGTCTGCATCAAACGCTCATCCAAGTACTTGGGCTTGGCTTCTAGGAATTTATCCTGGCCGGGCACAAGGGAGGTAACAATTTTCACGAAATGGGACAGGAATGGAAAGAGAATGACCGTTGTGGCAATGTTAAATAAGGTATGGGCGTTGGCAATCTGCCTCGCCACAGTACCGCCCGTCATCATGACAAGGCTGGTAAAGGGCCTCCGCAGGATAATAAACAAGATGATGCCGGTTAGATTAAACAGCACATGGGCCATGGCAGTTCGCTTGGCGGTCACCGAGGAACTTAGGGATGCTAAAAGCACCGTGATACAGGTTCCCAGGTTGGCGCCGACAATCAAAGCCAAACCGGCCGGAAGACTCAAGATTCCCTGCCAGGAGAAGGCAATGACTAAACCTGTAGTGGCACTGGAGCTTTGGATAATTGCTGTGAAAAGTGCGCCGGCTAGAATACCCAGAATAGGACGATCGCCAATGGCAACCAAAAGCTGCAAAAAGGGTTCGTACTCCCGAACAGGGCTTACCGCCGAACTCATGGTGGAAAGGCCCAGCAGCAGAAGGCCAAAGCCTAACATACCCATCCCGGCATAGCGCTGCAGCTTTTTTCTGGAGAAGTAGAAAAACAGGGCGCCGACCGCAATCAAGGGATAGGCCAGGCTGTAAATGTTGAAGGAGACTAATTGGGCAGTGATGGTTGTACCAATATTGGCCCCCATGATGGTGCCTACTGCCTGGGTCAAGGTCATCAGTCCTGAATTGACAAAGCCTACAATCATCACCGTTGTGGTAGAGCTCGACTGCAGGAGGGCGGTAACTGCTGCACCTGTCAAGACTGCCTTCAAGGGATGGGACGTAAACATCTCCAAAATCCGCCTCATGCGTTCTCCCGCAGCCCTTTGCAGTCCGTCACCTAAAAGTTGAATTCCAAGCAGGAACAAGCCCAGGCCCCCAAAGAGGCCGATAATAATCGTGAAACCTGTGTTCACAACCACACCCCATTTGTCAAATTAGATTCTTAGTACTCTTTCTTCCCTCTGGCATAAAGTATGTAAGTAGTGTTGAACTGAGGGGGATTGTCCGTGAAGGTGCTGATTCTCTCTGACTTCTTCTTAAGCGGCCAGACCACCCATGTCCTGGAACTGGCAAAACAACTGCAAATCCTAGGTACTGAAGTGCACATAGCCTTTGGAACAATCCACAGCAAGCTGTTCTGGAGCCATTATACAGACTGGCTGTCAGAGAACAAGATCCCGTTTTCTGCCAGAGAAGACTTGTTTTCTCTGATTTCCCGCTGTCGCAGATTCAAACCCGATCTTGTCCACAGCCAAAGTTCCACGCTTTTTGCAAGGGCTCAACTCTTAGCTTCTCGCTTCAATATTCCTTATATTCTCACCTGCCACGGCCTTGGATTCAATCAAGTCCGTTATCGCCATTTGCTCTTGCATGCAGGTGCGATAATTGCGATTGGACCCAATGTTGCGGCTGAAATCTCTGGACTTAGCCCCAAGATCGCGATCATCCCCAATGGAGTGGATACCGAACGCTTTGTCCCTCCAACAGAAGGCAGGGCGCCCCGCAGGAACATAGTTTACATCGGCCGTTTGGAGAGAAAGCGGATTGAGCCTTTGCGGCACCTGGCCGCAGCCCATGAGGCTGTCACCAAGAAACCTCTGAAAGTAATCTCCAACTGGAACCCAGGCATTCCTGGGACAGTTTTCAGGCCCT
>JAAYOM010000067.1 GCA_012520315.1 Bacillota bacterium
AGACGCAGCTCTGTCTTGTTGTTGTTCTCAATCTGCACAAACTTTACTGTAGCCTCATTTTGCCCGCATTTCTCGCATAGCATTTAGGTATCACCGACCTCTCACGATTTGGACTCTATGATAAAAAACAAAAGTGATCTAACTAAACTGGCCCGCAGCACATGCTTGCCCTGGCCGATTTTACTGACTTCCTGCTGAACAATGCCGCGGATGAGCCGCAGCTCCTGGAGGGAGATTACCTGGTGGTCCTTAAGATGGACTAAAATATTGTCCATTTGCTTTTCTGTAAGCTCAGAGCCAACACTCTGCAACAGCCTGACAGCATGGGAAGTGCAATCAGTCACCTCAACCCGGCCTACTCGAATATACCCACCGCCCCCCCGCCTGCTCTCTACGATATAACCGCGTTCGAGCGTAAAACGGGTGGATAGAACATAGTTTATCTGCGACGGAACGCAGGAAAAGTCATCGGCCATCTGGGCACGGCTCAGCTCCACGCTGTTTGTTTTGCTGCTTCTCAGCATTTTCTTGATATAAGCTTCGATATGATCTGCTAAGCTGCTCATGTCGCCGCCCGCCCTCCTTTGACTATTACTGACCTTAGTTCAATTATAGCACATATCTCAGGCAACTATGCAAGTTACTGAACCATGGTCAGGAAACATCAGATCTGTGTTTATCCTCTGTTTCCTGCCTATATTGAACAAAATCGCCCATTTCCGCCTATTTTCTGTTATTTGCATAAGGTTTCTGAGGAGGGATAGCATGATCAATTACATCTGGTTTTTTATGATCCTCAGCGGTGTGATTACAGCGGCCAGCAAAGGGCAAATTCAGCTCGTAACTGAAGGCGTCCTCAAGGGAAGCGAACAAGCGGTAGTCGTATCTCTAGGCCTGATTGGAATTGTCGCTTTTTGGTCCGGTGTGATGAAGATTGCCCAAGATGCCGGCTTAATGCAAAATGTAGCCCGGGCCTTAGGGCCGCTGGTCCGCAGACTGTTCCCCGAGGTACCTAAAGATCACCCGGCTATGGGCGCCCTGCTCTTGGCCATGAGTGCCAACATTTTGGGTCTGGGCAACGCCTGTACACCCCTGGGGCTAAAGGCCATGGACCATCTTCAGGCATTGAATCCCCACAAGGAAAGGGCCTCCGATGCTATGTGCACCTTTATGGCTATTACATCTTCAAGTTTGACGGTGATACCTACAACAATTATCGCTTTACGTTCTACACATGGATCCGCTTCCCCAACCGAGATTATTGGTCCCATCATGTTCGCCACAGCTTGTTCAACTATTGTTGCAATTGCTGCTGACAGACTGTTGAGGCGGGCTGCAAAGAGGCCGCGCTGGAAGTGAAGGAGGAACCTGTGATGATCCTTGCCATTCAAGTGCTCTCACGCTGGGCAATACCTATTTTGCTCTTGGGCATAACAACTCTGGGGCTCTCCAGGCGGGTGCCAATTTATGAGAGCTTTGTAGAAGGGGCAAAGGAAGGGTGGCACACCGCCCTGCGCATACTTCCCTATCTGGTCGGCATGTTAGTTGCCATCCAGGTCTTTCAGCATTCGGGTGCCTTGGATCAGCTGATTAATCTAATCAGCCCCCTCACCAATTGGCTGGGCTTTCCCCGAGAAGTGCTGCCCCTAGCATTAATGCGCCCGATCTCGGGGTCTGGGTCCTTGGCTATCTTGTCCCAGACTTTTGCAACATTTGGACCTGACTCGTTTGTGGGCCGCCTAGCCGCTGCCATCATGGGCAGCAGCGAAACCAGTCTCTATGTGCTAACTGTCTATGCAGGCTCTGTAGGTATTAAGCGCACCCGCCACACTTTGGCAACCTCTCTAATTTCTGACTTGGCAGGATCTTTAGCGGCACTGTATATCGTACTGCGCTACTTTGCCTAATTTCTCCCCCCGGCCGAGAAAAGGGTTGCCCCCTCTCTGTGTCGTATACATAACACGAGATACGAGAGCTGTAGGGGGATTGAGGACTGATGACAAACCTGTTTCGCCATATACCGGCCGTTGATAAAATTATTATGGAGCCGCAAGTACAAGAGGCGGCCCGAGAATTGCCAAACCAAGAAGTAACAACAATCGTCAGGGATTTTCTGGACCGGATCCGCCAAGAAATCGCGACCAGGCAGGAGGCGTTATCCCAGGAAGAAATGGTCTCGCGCCTTGTTTTAGAACTTGAGCTGAACAAAAGACGAAGATTTCAACCGGTCATTAACGCAACCGGTGTACTCTTACATACCAATCTGGGACGGGCTCCCCTGCCCAAAGAAGCTTTAGAACGCATAGCATACCTGGGCGAAGGCTATTTCAACCTCGAGCTGGATTTGAGCACAGGTGCGAGGGGCAGCCGGTACACCAGCGTGGCCAGGCTTTTTAATCTATTACTCTCTGAAATAGAAGACCTTGACACAGTTGTTGTCAATAACAATGCGGGTGCTGTTCTAGTTGCCCTGAAGGCCTTGACTGCAGGGCGAGAAGTGATTGTGTCCCGAGGACAGCTAGTGGAAATCGGCGGAGGATTCCGTGTGCCTGAGGTGATGGCTGCCAGCGGCTGCCTCTTAAAGGAAGTGGGCACCACAAACCGCACCCGGCTCAGCGATTACGCCAACGCGATCACAGCAGAAACAAGGGCCATCCTCCTTGTCCACCCCAGCAATTACAACATGGTAGGTTTCACCGAAAGTGTTCCCCGGGAAGATTTAGCCAAACTCGCCGAGGAACGGGGGCTGCTTCTGATCGAGGACATTGGCAGCGGTGCCTTCCCGCCCTTTGCTGAACCCTTGGTTTCCAGTGCCCTGAAACACAGCCACATTGTCACTTATAGCGGCGACAAGCTGTTCGGCGGACCCCAGGCAGGCATTATCAGCGGCCGTAGAGATCTGGTGGAGATCATTAAGAAGGATCCTCTCCTCAGGGCTCTGCGCATTGACAAGCTTTCCCTGCTGGCCCTAGAGGCTGTTTTGGAACTGCACTTAAATAAAGACTATAACAGACTTCCCCTCTGGGCCCTGGCCAGTCTGGACGGGGAAGAACTAAAGACACGGGCTGAAAAGTGGCACAGCCATTTAGGTCCAGGTCTGCACGGCGATATTGTGCCAACCGAGTCTACCATGGGCGGAGGCTCTCTGCCGGGTCAGACTATCCGCTCCTGGGCCCTGGCGCTGCAAAGTCCCAAGCTCTCAAGTTTTGAACTGGCTGCATGGCTGCGTCAAGGTAATCCTGCAATTATGGGACGGATTGTGCAAGAACGGGTGCTGCTTGATCCCAGGTGTGTCCTGCCCACGCAGGACGAACTAATCATTTCCCTACTCCAAGGTGGTGTGCAAGTATGTTCATAATGGGTACAGCCGGGCACATCGACCACGGCAAAACAACACTGATTACTGCCTTAACCGGAATCAACCCTGACCGTTTGCAGGAAGAGCAAAGCCGGGGTATGACTGTAGATTTGGGATTCGCCTGGTTCTCCCTGCCCCGGGGCAATGTTGGTGTGGTGGATGTTCCAGGTCACCATCGCTTGGTAAAAAACATGTTGGCCGGAGTTGGCCAAATCGATTTTACGCTCTTAGTGATTGCCGCGGATGACGGCTGGATGCCCCAAACTCAAGAGCATGTGGAAATCCTTGATCTTTATGGGGTAAAACGAGGTCTGGTGGCCCTAACCAAAGCGGACTTAGTCGAACCCGATTGGTTGGAGCTTGTGGAAGCAGATGTCAGGGAACATCTGGCCGATACCTCCCTCGAAAACTTCCCGATTATCCCGGTTTCAGCTGTTTCTGGATTTAATATCGATGTCCTCAAAGACGCTATTAACAGTCTCTTAGTTGAGCTTCCCCAGGACGAAGGGGCAGATAACCCCATCCTTTGGATCGATCGGGTCTTTACGATCAAGGGGGCAGGAACAGTGGTGACAGGGACTCTAATGGGAGGCTCTTTGCATGTTGGCATGGATGTAGCGATTGAACCTCCCGGCCTTGAGGCACGGATTCGGGGTTTGCAGACCCAGACCAAGACGGTCGAGACAGGTGTTGCCCACTCTCGGCTGGCGGTCAATCTCACAGGGGTGGAAAAAGCCAGTTTGACCAGGGGAATGTACCTCGCCCTTCCTAAGCGCCGTCCCTATTTTTCCCTGATCAACTCTTTTGTCCGCATCCTGCCCCAGGCGCCTGCCCCGCTCGAAACAGGCCAGCAGGTCAAACTGTATGTGGGTACGCTAGAGACACTGACCTCAGTTAAGATTCTCGGAGCTGATCAGCTTGAACCTGGGCAAGAGGGTTTTGCCCAGCTAGAGCTGGAAGAGCCTGCCCATTTTAGTTTTAAAGATCGCTTTATCCTGCGCCACAGTGAGCTGCAGGAAACAATCGGCGGGGGACAGTTCATCGAGGAAGGAGTGCCGGTCCGGGGGAACAACATGCGGCTGGTAGGACCTAAGCGCCTCAGGCATCTGTTTCCCTTTGAAAAACCTGAAGCATTCCTAGACTTAGATGCACTTAGAGCAAAGTTCGCAGGCAATTTGGACACGCTCAGCCTGCTCAAAGCGGAAGATCGCACCTTTTGGACGAAGGGTCAGTTTCAGGAGCAGGGCTGGACTCTGCACCCAGACTTACATGTGCTGGGAGACTACATTTTGGCCCCTGCCCAGTTTGACAAAGTCCAGGCGTATCTCAGAAAGAGCGTAGAAGAGTTTCACCGTGCCAACCCCTTGTCCCTTGGACCTAGCAAGGAAACTTTGCGGGCCGGCACTGCTCTGCCTTCCAGGCTTTTTGACCATATTCTAGGCAGCATGCCCGACTTAAAGGAACAGCGGGGATCGATCAGCAGTGTAGAGCATCAGGTCGCCCTTACAGATGAAGAGGAGAAACAGCTGGAGGCAGTACGGGAAGCGTTGGGCAAAAGTCCCTATGAACCCCTCACCCAAGCTGCCCTGCAAGAGAAAGGTTTTTCCGGCGAGCTGCTCTTTGCCGGCAGCCACCTGGGCCTTCTCGTGCCCCTGGCCAACGAACACTGGACGACCGCAGAAATTGTAGAAGGCGTATTGGATATTATTTTCCAGGAAGAAGCCTTTCAAACGGGATTCGAACTCAGTGTCTTCAGGGATCGTTTCGGCACAAGCCGCAAGTTTGCTCTGGCCTTCTTGGAGTACTTCGATGCCCAAGAAATCACCAAAAGAAAAGGGGACGTCCGCACTCTCGGCAAACGTCCCTAAAAAGTCAAATGGCGGGAGAATATGGGAATCGAACCCACCGAGGATAACCCTTGTTACCCCCCAAACAGGTTTGAAGCCTGCGGAGCCCACCAGGAACTCAGATCCTCCCCTGCTTGTCTATTGTACCATAGTATTGGCTAAAATCAATTAAAACGTACCGTTATTTCTTCCGGCATCAGCGCCCGCTCCCCGCGGGCGTCTTTTATTAACAATCTGCCATCTGGCAGCACCTCTTTTGCCACCGCCGGAAAGGAGGTGCCCCCATGGTAAACCATAATTGGGCGATCCAAGAAGTTTCCGTACGTGCGAAAGAGGGGGGACAAATCCTCCTGGCTGCTGGCAAGTTCAAAACCTCTTTCCACCCCCAAAAGCGCCAGATGCAAAACGCCCAGGCGAGGCCAAAAACATCCGGCAGCCTGGCGCAGTGAAATACGCCCGCCTGTACCGGACTTATCTGGAGCATCATTCACGTTTAGACCGATGCCTAAGATGATCCACAGCTTGCCCTTGCAGCAGATAGCCTCTGTTAGAATGCCTCCTAGCTTGCTCTCACCGATCCAAAGATCATTTGGCCATTTCAGTTTCAGATCCGGAACATAGTCCCCTAAGACTTCTGCTAAACCCAGGCCCACCGCCAGGGTAAGTGCCGGGGGAGGCTTGCTTTTCGGACAGCGCCACACTAAACTAAAGGTGAGGGATGATTTGTCTGCATCCCACTTGCGGCCCCTGCGCCCCCAGCCCTCGGTCTGTTCCAGAGCCCAAAGCACAGTGCCTGATCTACCCCCACTTTTTATAAAACTCCTTGCGAATTGATTAGTTGAATCCAGCATGGGAAAAACTTCAATGGCCCTGACTGTTTGTTTCCCCCACTGGATAGACTTAACAGGCCGGATCATAAGCCCACTCCCTTGCCACAGCTCAGTTTGATAAGTTATAATGTAAGTATTTAGAAAACACAATCCAATAAACAAAGGAGGATTATTATGCATAACAAAAGACGTATTGTCCATGTACTGCTTCTTGTCGGTGTATTGTTAGCATTCAGCGGCGTAATAGCCCACCTTTCGTCCTCAACTATATTGGTTGCCGAAGAGGCTCCTCAACCTGCGTTAGAAAATGTGGTGACTGCGAGCGCGGCGCCGATTATAGTTGACAACCCTTACGTTATCGCAGACATAGCTGAGATGGCAAGTCCCGCGACAGTGTTTTTATCTGTGGAGTGGCCCACGGTAGAACAGCAGGTTCCCAGCCAAAGGTTCAACGATCCATTTTTCAACTTCTTTTTCGACTCCTGGTTCTTAGATCCTTTCACAAGCCGCCAGCCGGTGACGCCAAGGAGTGCGGGATCTGGGTTTATCATTGATGAATCTGGAATTATCCTCACCAACCAGCACGTAGTCGGCAATAAGGGCGATGATCAAACCATTAAGGTGGTACTGGACGTGCCCGGACTCGACCGGGAATACCAAGCCGAAATTATCGGCTCAGACTATGCCCTTGACCTTGCGGTCCTGCGCATCATAAATCCGGATGATCACATCTTCCCTACAGTGCCCCTCGGCGATTCTGACGAAACAAGAATCGGAGAGTGGACAATTGCCATCGGCAATCCCTATGGCGAGGCGCTGCATCACACGGTGACTGTTGGTGTACTCAGTGCCAAGGGCCGGGAGATTACGATTATGAGCCAGGAAACCGGCCGACCCAACACCTACCGGAACCTCATGCAAACTGATGCTGCCATTAACAGCGGCAACTCCGGCGGACCTTTGCTCAACATGAAAGGCGAAGTGATCGGGATTAACACCGCGGTTCACACTCAGGGTCAAGGAATTGGCTTTGCTATCCCCATCAATGTAGCGAAAGAAGTGTTAGATGAATTAATTACTACCGGCGGTGTCAGTGTGCCCTGGGTAGGCGTGTACCAGCAGAACATGAATGAAAAACTCGCCAATCAGCTGCGCATACCAGATGACAAAGGGGTATTGATTTTAGACGTCGTCGAAAACTCCCCTGCGGCAGAGGCTGGTCTGAAGCCTTGGGATGTTATCCGCCGCATCGGAGACAGGGATATCTTTTCCACAGATGACGTTGCTGAGGTAATCAAGAAGCACAGTACCGGCGACGAGCTCCTGATCACCGTCATGCGTGACGGTGAGATGCTCATCATCCCTGTTATACTCGGCGATATGCCGGCACACCTCAGATAAGAAGCAGTTCTTATGGAAAAACAACCCTTCAAAATTGAAGGGTTGTTTTTTGTTCAGACTGTCTTTAGTTGTTCTAAATCGAACTTTCAGGTCGCGGCCGCAGCTGTTCACTGCGTCCCCTCACTGCTTCTTCACTGGCTTCGCTCTTGGTCTCGCCTTTTCTATCGACTATCGTTTGTTCCTGCAGCACTTCAGGTTCGTCTAAATCGGTGAGCTCCTCCCCTTCCATCAGGGCCAAGAATTCTTCCCGATTGAGGGTCTCCCGTTCTAAGAGTGCTTCCGCAACCGCATCAAGCTTATCTCGATATTTCGTCAGCAGATCCATTGCTTCCTGATAACTCGATTCAACTATTTTGTGTACTTCTTCATCAATGATCTCAGCTACTCCTTCGCTGTAATTGCGCTCTCTGGAGATATCACGGCCCAAGAAGACCAAATCTTCACCATTGGGCCTGCCGAAGGTCAAAGGACCGAGCCTAGAGCTCATCCCCCATTCCATAACCATCTTGCGGGCAATACGAGTCACCCGTTCAAGGTCATTGGATGCGCCCGTGCTGATCTCACTTAAGGCCAGCTCTTCAGCGGCTCTGCCGCCCAAAAGATTTACCAGTTCATCCATTAGCCTGGAACGGTTAGAGACAAAGCGCTCTTCCTCAGGCAGCATCATGGTAAAACCGCCTGCACTTCCCCTGCCCACAATCGTAACCTTATGAACCGGATCGCCGTGCTTGGAGTAGTGGGCTACCACAGCATGCCCTGCTTCGTGATAGGCAAAGACTTTGCGATCGTTCTTATGGAGCTTGCGGTTCTTTTTCTCCGGCCCCATCAGCACCCGATCGATTGCTTCTTCGATGTCGGTCATGGAGATCACTTTTTGATTAGCTCTGGCAGCCAAAATGGCCCCTTCGTTCAGCACGTTCTCCAGGTCTGCACCGGAAAAACCAGGTGTCCTTCTGGCAATTACCTTCAAATCTACATCAGGCTGGAGCGGCTTGCCGCGGGCGTGAATCTTTAGAATTTCTACACGGCCTTGCAGATCAGGTCGGTCCACAATCACCTTACGGTCAAAGCGGCCGGGTCTCAACAGTGCTGGGTCTAATACGTCTGCCCTGTTTGTCGCAGCCATCACGATGATTCCAGAGTTCGTCTCGAAACCATCCATTTCAACCAATAATTGATTAAGTGTCTGCTCACGCTCATCGTGTCCGCCGCCGAGACCTGCACCGCGTTGGCGGCCAACAGCGTCCAACTCGTCAATGAAAATCAGGCATGGCGCATTTTTCTTGGCATTTTCAAAGAGATCCCGCACTCTAGAGGCACCAACGCCTACAAACATCTCCACGAACTCGGAGCCGCTGATACTGAAAAACGGCACCCCTGCTTCACCGGCAACAGCACGGGCCAGCAAGGTTTTTCCTGTACCTGGAGGTCCAATCAGCAGGACGCCCTTGGGGATCTTC
Source organism: Bacillota bacterium (assembly GCA_012520315.1). Taxonomy (GTDB): domain Bacteria; phylum Bacillota; class Limnochordia; order Darwinibacteriales; family Darwinibacteriaceae; genus UBA5420. The sequence goes on from JAAYOM010000067.1 coordinate 8,897, forward strand.
GCTCCCACCTCGTTGAACTTCTTGGGATGCTTTAAGAAATCTACGATTTCTACCAGCTCTTGCTTAGCTTCATCTACACCTGCTACATGATCAAAGGTAATCTTTCTTTTCTCTTCATGATGCAGGCGGGCCCTGCTCTTCCCAAAAGACATGGCACGATTGTTGCCGCCCTGCATTTGATTCATAATAAAGAGCCAGAACAGGGCCAGAACAACGATGAAAATAATGTTAGGCAACAGCGCCATCCACCAAGGAGCTTGGGGCGGCAGTTCCGCTTCTAACTGAACATTTCTGGTCTCCAGCCGGTCTGAAATGTCTGCCATCTTACCCATGGGCACCAATGCTGTAAAGTTGGTACCATCTTTCAGCCGACCCTCTACATGCTGATCCCCGACCAGCTTGACAGAGGCTACCTTATCTTCTTCAATAAAATGCAGCAGCTCTGAGTAGTAAAGTTCCTTTGCAGGAGCAGCCGGGGAATAGAGATTACTAACAATTGACACTGCAATGATGGCAATCAGCAAGTACAGGCTGATTCCACGTAAGAGTTTATTCAAATTCTGCCCTCCCTTTCCGGAGCCAAGAGCACTAACAGATAACGATACGTCAATCAATTATAACACAAGGGTATGGGAGTGACAATGCTTTGAAACCATTATTCAAACCCAAGGCGGAGCACCCGGACAGTTGATCTTGAGACTGCCCCCTTCGAACCTCGACGCACCTTAGGAATCCATAAAATGTCATCCTGATCGCAGACCAGCGGCCAAGAATCCCTTTGCTCGACGGGAATCTGCCTGTCGATAAACAAATCCTTCACCTTCTTAGAACCTGCCCCTCCAAAGGGCAGCATGCGCTCTCCTTCTCTTCGGGGTCGTACCTGCAAAGGCAATGCAAGGGCGTCCAGGTCAAAGTCTTCGTGATTGTCACCTCTAGGACCGAGACTTTCCTTTGGCAGGATTTCTGCTGTGAGGGTAAAGCGGCCGGCCGTGACCTTCCCAGGCAAGGGCAGTTCCATTGGTGTCCACTTTTTGTTAATAAACTCACCAACAAAAATGTACTTGGCAGTGGCCGAAACCCAAACCTGAGGCAGGGATAAACGGAAAGTGGAGTTCTCTGCCAGCATCTGGCGCCAGCTTTCAATATGATCAAAACTGATTTGCAGTAAGTGGCCCCTGTAGGTCTGGAGCAGTAATCGAAGTATGCGCCGCTGCATGGCTACGGACAACTCAGCAAAAACCCCGCGGGGAAACAGCACCTGTCCCCCTTTCCACTTGAGGTGCCGCTGGGCAACTGTCTCAGCCCGAGAATGCAGTTCCAGTTCATCTTCCCGGGCCAGGTCGGCAAGTTGAACCAACTGGGCCATAATCTCGGGATTGTACTGGTCAGCAAGTAAAGGAAGCAACTCTTGGCGAATCTTGTTGCGCAGGTAAATAGGTTCAAAATTGCTCTCATCAACGACGTAGGGGACTTCAAAGTCATGGCAGTACTTAAGAATGTCCTTCTTATACACATTCAAAAGGGGGCGCACAAAAGGGCCCCTCCTGGGCGGGATCCCTGCTAGACCGTGCAGTCCTGTTCCCCGCAGCAGACGCATGAGAACTGTTTCCGCCTGATCGTCCCCGTGATGCCCCAAGGCGATGCAGTGATATCCATTCGCTTCAGCAAAGTTGCTCAGGAGCTGATAGCGAATCTTTCTGGCCCCCTGCTGTTTTGATTCACCGCTCGACAACAAAAACCCCGTAATATCATAAGCCCCAATCTGTGCAGGTATGTTCAGCTCTTCTGCATATTCCTGTACAAAGCGGGCATCCCGGGGAGCATTTTCCCGAAACCCGTGATCTAGATGGAAAACGCCTATCTTCCTAGCATTAAAACGCCAGAAAAGATGAAGAAGAGCCATGGAATCGGGTCCACCGCTCACTGCCACCAAAATCCTGTCTTGGGTTGTTACAGACAGCGCCTCAAGGTTCTTCAAAAACACAGGAAATAAATCACAAGGCACCGGATTGCACCCTCCTATAACTTGGCAGTTCTTCCGCATCAGCACGGACAAGCCGCGCCACAACCACCATCATATCATCATCTATGCGACCACCAGCCAACTCGATGCTTTCAGTCAGAATTGTCTCAGCCATAACCGACATATCATCTGACTCTTGGAGCCGCCTCAAATTCCAGCACATCCATTCATCCTTCCGGGTAACATTGCGCTGGGCGTCCAATATGCCATCGGTGGTCATGACTAAGACTTCTCCTTCCTTCAGCATTCTCCTATCGGATTCAATGTCAACTTGAGATAAAACACCCACGGGCAGAGTGTGGTTGTAGACTATCTCCACTTCCCGTCCGCGCTTGATAAAGCTCGGTGCTGCTCCGATCTTGACAAATTCCAATTGCCCAGAGAAAAGATCAACCACAACCAAATCGATAGTGACAAACATGTCGTCCTCATTACGCAGCATGAGCAGGCGATTAATCAGGGATACTGAAGTTGCCAGATCGTAGCCTGCCTTAATCATGCGCTCCAACAGGCGCAAAGTTACATTGCTTTCGGTATGGGCCCTTAAGCCGACACCCATGCCATCACTTAACACAATGGCCACCTTGCTACTGGCTACTTCAAAGGTAACCTGATTGTCGCCGGACACTTCCCCACTTGCCACTTTGGCCTTCCCGATTTCCACTTTATAAGTGGGATAGGGGGATATTCTAAATCCACACGCCTGATTTTCCCGGCAGTTACAGCTCGTCACCCCGTAACGCTGGGAGTCAATCGTGCCACTGGCAAAGCGGGCAATCTCCCGACAGAAGCCCTTTCCAGAACAGGATTCCCTGCAGGCCCCATAAATCTCAAATCCGTCCAGTACAGGGAGCACTGTAATGTGGGAAAAATCAACTTGGGAAAAGTGGCGCAAAATGACCTCTTCCAGTTCCTTAGTAAATGCAACCTGGGGAGCAAAAGACGCCTTCATGGTCTTTAACAGTTCAGCCATGCTATGCATTTGCTCGTGGAACAAGGGATTGTCATTATCAAGCAGATTATTCTCCAGTTCTTCAAAGACTGTCAGGTATCCATCGATCTTTTGGTCAAACACTTTCTTGAGGTGCTCATCATAGCCCCGGTTCTGCTGCTGGAAGGGTTCTGTACCAGGCACTATGCGGGCCAGCAGGTTAAGGCGTTCCTGGGGTAAGCGGCGTGCCGCCCAAGTTGCTGTCAGGATCATAAACAGCCAGGAGAGAGTTTCCCCATCCGCCGGCCCTGAAACCGAGAAGACCAAAGCCAAAAACGGTCCAACATAGTAACCCCAGCTATACTTGTGGAAAAAGCCAGTCAGCAGACTGGCAATCACAATATACAGCACCATTTCCACTGGCTCGCCTAAAAGAAGGGCCAAAAGTGCCAGGGCAGGTCCAAGAACACAGGTAATCCCTAAACCACCCATTCTCGCCCCCAGAACAACCAACATCGTAATTAGGAACAGGCGGAGCGAGAACCCGCCTAGGTTCCAACTAACAGAGATGATTAAGGCCAATGCAATTAAAAATGCGTACAGCTCTGCCCAGCCCAGCTGTTTTGTGACATAACGTTCCAACGCCGGGTAGAACATTCTATAAACGAAAACGGCGAAAACACATTCCGTAATGGCGACGATAAAGACCATGGGCACTGGGTGCAGGAGGTAGTGTAAGAACAGCTTAATACTGAGAACACTGCAGGCAAGATACAACATTCCCCATTTCTTGCCCTCCCCCGGGGCAAAAGCGACGACTGCCAAAGTGCCATAATAAGGCAAAGCCAGCCAAAAACCTAGAATACTGGTTAGACCCAAGGCCGCGCCCAGAAGCGGAAAGTACACCTGGTTGGGCCTCAATCTGCGAACCGCGGCAACATAGGCCAGGCCAAAGGGCCAGATTTCACCAAAGATTGCTGCCCGCCCTACTAGAAAGCCAATTATACCCCAGGCGAGGGGTGAGTTGACCCAGCCAGCCAGCGTTTGATGTAGCCTGACTCTCTCCCCATCGGATGATACAGGAAACGACAGTATCTTCGCCACACGCTCATCTCCTTCCACCACCCTTCCACCATAGCAGGGGCACGAGAAATCGACTGTCGAAGCCTGTGGCATTGGCGAAATATTTCTCACCATTTTCCTAAAGATACTAAAAAACCCTACAAATTTTGTAGGGTTTTGTTGGTTTTCTTGGTAGCGGCGGCTGGATTTGAACCAGCGACTCTACGGGTATGAACCGTATGCTCTGACCAACTGAGCTACGCCGCCGTGACATTGATTATTATACAGAGGCCTTGGCCCAAAGTCAAGGGTCTATTTGAGCAAATTACCCCTTTCACCGGCGCCCTTATGTCAGCTTCGTGCTGACTTCCTTTAACTTCAGCCCTCACCGTGCTATAATAAAACAATCTATTCCATTTAATACTGCCTGGAGGTAATCTTGTGGTCAGATACATGCCCATCCTAGCTGCCATACTGCTTGTTCTCTCACTAACTTCGGGAGTTCTAGCTGCAACCTACGAAGGACGAATTCTTAGTGTTGATTCGTTAGAAACGCAGCCTTACGCTGAGGAGGGCTGGGAAAGCCTTCTTGTGACAGTGAAACTCCTGTCAGGACCCCACAAGAACCAGAGCGTTCAGATTGTCCATACCCTGACCGGCCATCCCTATTATGATCTGGTGGTAGAAAAGGGAGATCACGTGGTGTTGGAAGCTGACTTAGACGGGCCTGTTCCAGAATATTTCCTCAGCGATTTTTCCAGAAAAACGCCCCTGGCTGTGATCACCATCCTGTTTATCCTCTCTGTCGTTGTGATCGGGGGCGTCCAGGGAGTTAAGGCGGTTATCTCCTTAGTCGGCATGGGACTTGTGATCATTGGGATGATTCTACCGCTGGTGTTAAGAGGGTATAATCCCATCTTAGTGACAGTAGGGCTCGCTTCAGTGCTGACCATACTGTTCATCCTGTTTGTGGCAGGTTACAGCAAGAAGACGCTGGCTGCGATGTGTGGAACCGTGGGAGGTTTGCTTGCGGCAGGGATCTTGGCTTATATTGCCGGTAAAGCCGCGTATCTCACAGGACTTGCCTCGAGCGAAGCACAGATTCTGCAATATATGGATTCAACTATTGACTTTCAGGGCGTGCTCTTTTCCGGAATGACGATTGGGGCTCTAGGCGCCATCTTGGACGTCGGGATCAGTATCGCTTCTGCTATGGAACAAATAAAAGAAGCCGATCCCACGACCGACTTCAAGACTCTTCTCACAAGGGGAATCTCAGTGGGCAGAGATCTCATCGCTACTATGAGCAATACCCTCATACTAGCCTATGTTGGCTCCTCTCTCCCCTTATTGCTCTTGTTCCACGCTAGCCAGAGCAGCTGGCGCGAAGTATTGAATCTAGAGATGGTGGCCTCAGAAGTTATCCGGGCTATGACAGGGAGTATTGGTCTAACACTAGCTATTCCCCTCACCGCGGCGGTCTCTGCCCTGCTCTTCGTCGAGGCGCCAGATAAAAGCCAGGACTTGAGCGACTAAATCATACAGTTCTGGCGGCACCTCTGAACCCACAGGCAGCCCAGAGAGGGCCTCAACGAGCTCACTATGCTCATAAAAAGGCACCTGATGACTGGCAGCTATCTCCAGAATCTTCTCCGCGATCAAACCTTGCCCTGAAGCCACCACTTCCGGGGCACGGTTTTTTTGCCGATCATAGCGTAAAGCCACTGCCTTCCGCATCTGACCATCTCCTTACCTGCAACTTCCTGAGCTGCCAACCGGCTTCGTTCAATTCCTGCCCAAACGCCTCAATGGCAGCCTTAATATCTGCGGGCTGAGCTTCTAAGCTTAAGGTGGCCGAAACTTCCTTCCCTTCCACGACAAGTTCTACATCTACCAAACCTAAACTGGCTGTGGGAATCTGCAGCTCTATTCGGAAGCTCATCGGCAGACCCCCGTCTTCCTTTGCGGCAGGGCTGTCCCGAGTTATCCTTAGCCAACCAGCGTAAAGATTATCCTGTCGCAAGAAAGGAAGGGCAAACACGTGTGTGAACTGATGCGGAGATCCCTGTCTGCTGAGGAAAGCCTCCACAAAACGTTCTTCCACAAGCAGGCGGGCAAGGGCCTTAAACGCCTCTCCGCCTGAAAGCCTGCTTTCCCAGAGGGTGCGGTTTTCCAGACTTGGTCTCTTAAAAGGCTCAAGAAGATCTGTGGGGATCTCACTTGCTTCAGTTAGAATTGGCTCCCTGACACTTTTGCTCACCAAGTGCCTGATCATGGTCAAAACTTCCTGTTTGAGCGGGAACCTGGCCTCTAAGGCCAAAAATGCCTCTTCCAGAAAACCCTGTTCAGCCCAGGGAAGAATTGACCACACCAAGGACTCTTGCAGGGGAAATCCCCTGTCTACCAGGGCCTTGGCTACAAGGATTGCTTCCTCTGTCGGAGGAATGTTCAGCTCTGCCAATACGTGCTCAAGCTGGCTGGGGGCATCCACCTCAACAGCGGGCCCCGGGGGCTCTAAGACTTTCAAGTAAATGCTGTGCTCATCGTGGAGGGTCAGTTCTAAAAGCTGCCCTGGTGTAAGAACATGCCCTTGGAGAGGCACTTCCACTTCAACCTGCCTGTCTCCCAAATGAACTGTGAGAAATATAGAGGAGGAGCCAAGGCGCCTTACCAGTGCGCGCAAAGTGCCCTGACGGGCAAGAAGTTTGGCCAGGTCATGCAGATTTGTACCGGTAGAAAAACTTTGTTTTCCGGCCGCAGGATTGATGCTGATGCGCATACCATTCCCCTTCCTTCTGCCTAGTTACGGATAAACATTAACACTTGGCGCAGGGTGGGACGCTTTCCATACAGCAGGATGCCAATACTGTAGATCTTACCGGAGACCCAGGCTCCAATAAGCACTGAGGCCAGCATAATCAAGACAGAAGCGATCACCTCGATCAGTGCAGGGCTGCCTAGCACTATTCGGGAAAACATGACCATCGGTGCGGTGAAGGGCACTAGCGATGCGACCACGGCAAAAGTGCTGTTGGGGTTCAGAAATGAAACATAAGCGCCAAAGAAACCCACAATAATTAGCATCATAATGATACTTACAACCTGACTGACTTCTTCCACCCTAGATACTAATGCACCGGCTGCTGCAAAAATGGAAGCATAGAAAAAGTAACCCAAGATAAAGTAGAGGCCGAACCACATCACTATATCCAGGGGTATTGAACTAAAAGATTCGCCGGCGCCGAGAAGCGTACCGATCGTACCCGAACTGCCCATGGTGTTCATCAAGAGGCCTGTGCTAATCCAGATAATAAACTGCAAAAGCCCGAGGGACCCGACACCAATGATCTTACCCAGCATCAATTCCAACGGTTTCACTGTGGAAACCATCACTTCCATAATCCGTGAGCTTTTTTCTTCTGCCACTCCAGAAGCTACCATGTTACCGTACATGATTAACGCCATATAGATCATAAACAGTAAGAAGTAAGCCAGCACCATGGCCTGGGTCTGGGTCGCGCTGTCAAGCTCTTCCCCGTCCTCGGCGAGGGGTGATACCTCCCGTACCCGCAGATCAACAGGCCTGAACAGGCTGGCCATATCTTCAGCGGAGAGTCCTAAGCGCACCGCATTCCAGCGGCTTACCGCCAAGTTGAGGATATTCTCAATCTCATCATTCAGGATCATGTTGGTGGCATCAGGTGTCACCAAGGTATATAATGGGCCGTCCACAAGCAGGAGGCCGGATAATCCCTGATCCAGCACCATCCGGTAGGCCTCGCTCTCGCTTAAGGACTCATCTGCATAAACAGCGAAACCCTCCCTTTCTTCGCTCAACTGCTGCAAAAAAGGGAGTATGCTGCTCTCCCCAGGTTGTTCAAGAACCACAATTTCAATCTGGGCAGGAATTAGACTTTGAGAAACACGTTCCATCAAGGGAGGAAGGAAGGACAAAGCGATAAAGACCACAACACCCAAGATTGTCGTAATAATGTATGCGGGCCCCTTGACCCGGGAAGTAAACTCACGCTTCACCAAAACTGGAATCAAGCTCATCTCTGGCCACCTACTTTCTCTACAAAAATCTGATCAAGAGATGGTTCAACCAGCTCAAATCGGATCACTTGCCCAGCACGCATAGCTTCCTTCAGCACATGGCTGGAATCGACTCTCCCTCCTAAGCGAAACTCCTGATAATCGGCGCGGGAACTCAAAAGTTCCAAACCGGGTATCTTGGCCCAAAAACCCTGATCCCCTTCGAGTGAGATTCTCAGGATCTGCCGGCCCATAGATCTCTTGATCTGTTTGAGGTTGCCATGTAGAATCAAGCGCCCATGGTCAATCAACACAATGTCCTCACAAATTTCTTCTACCTGATCCATCCGGTGGCTGGAAAAAATGATGGTTTTTCCCCTCTGATGGGCCTCTAATAATACCTCCTTAAGCAAGGAGGTGTTGACAGGATCAAGGCCGCTAAAGGGTTCATCGAGAATCAGAAGTTCAGGATCATGGAGCATCGTACCTATGGTTTGAACTTTTTGCTGGTTGCCCTTTGACAACTCTTCAATGCGTTTGCGGCGCAGTTCGCCTAGATCAAAGCGTTCAATCCAGCGTTCGGTTTCGCTCTGAGCCTTACGCTTGTCCAATCCATTAATGCGCCCAAGAAACTCTAAGTGTTCTGCAACCCGCATCTTCGGATACAGACCCCGCTCCTCCGGGAGATAGCCAAAAAACCCCCGTCCTAAGCGGTTAAGGGGCGTACCGTCCCACGTCACCTGGCCTTCGTCGGGCCTGATGATGTTGAGCACCACCCGCATAGTCGTTGTCTTTCCCGCCCCATTAGGTCCCAAGAACCCAAAGAGAGAGCCCTTTTGCACAGTAAAGCTCAGATCATCAACTGCAGTTACATCCCGAAACTTCTTGGTTATTTGTGTTGCGACCAATGACATGGCAATACCTCCTAGGAACAGGCTCTGGCCACAATGCGAAAATCAGGCTCACCATTCATAAAACGGCGCACTGCAGTTCTGGCTGCCACCGCACCGAGCAACAGTCCGGCAACCGCCCCTAAACCCGCCATAGAGTCGCTGCCTGTAATGAGGCGGGTGACGAGATAACCAATAAAGAGGGAAATAAAGGGTACGCCGTACAACACCCCAACCGCCTTGATCATAGAGCCCATTTGCCCGTCTACGATCACTTCGTCCCCAACTTCGTATTGATTGCGAGTATTTGGTGCACGCACTATATAATCCTCAGGGGGCCGCTCAGGCGTTAGTCTGATGCACCCTTTACAGTTCCCGCAGGTGCGGGCTGGATCTTGGATTTCGATCAACACTTCTCTATCAGTCTTTTCAATAATAACCCCTCTGCGAAGCATAAGAATCCTCCTTCTAGTTCCGATTTAGAAAAAGCCCTTGCAAAAACCGAAAAACACGGGTATAATCATATTACGTGGAGCCGTGGTGTAGTTGGTTAACACGTCGGCCTGTCACGCCGAAGATCGCGAGTTCGAGTCTCGTCGGTTCCGCCATTTTTGTTCATTAACGCCTTAGCGTGTAGAAGCGCTAAGGCGTTTTGCTATTGGCTGTGTTTTTGACGCAACTCGTCGTAGATTTTCCTCCCTGTAGGACTGGCCGCCAAGCCTCCCTTGGAGGTTTCGCACAGGCTTTCCGGCATAGACTTGCCAATCTGTTTCATAGCCACCACGCACTCATCATAGGGAATCACAGCTGGAATCCCGGCCATTGCCATGTTCGCAGCTACAATTGCTGTCGTGGCAGAAGTGGAGTTCCGAGTGACACAGGGAACTTCCACCAGTGAAGCTAGGGGATCACACACCAAACCCAAGTGGCTTTGCAGCGCCAAGGAGGCAGCGGCAAAAACCTGTTCTCCTGAACCTCCCATCAGATAGACGACGGCACCTGCAGCCATGGAAGAGGCTACACCGCATTCGCTTTGGCATCCTCCCTCGGCACCGCTAATGGGGCCCTGGGCTGCAGAGACAATGCCTACCCCGCCCATGACTAGCAGTGCTTCGATGAGCTCTTCCTCGCTGCTGTCCAGTTCATCGGCTACCGCCAACATCGCCCCTGGTACTACACCGCAGGCTCCGGCAGTAGGGCAGGCTACAATTCGCCCCAATCCCGCATTGTGTTGACCCACTGCTAAAGCATAGAGCACTACATTTTTTAGAAGCGAACAGCCTAAGACCCTATTCTCAGCAATGGCCTCTTTAAACAGATGCCCATAGCCTGTAATAATGTGGGTTCTCTCACCCTTATCTAAAATGCCGTTTTCTACTGAAGCCCGCATGACTTTGAGCGTTTCGCGCATCTGTTCCCGCACAGCTTCGCAGGAGGTGTTGCTGCGAAAGGCTTCGTATTCAGCCACCACTTGGGAAAGGCTTTGCTTACGTTCCTTCACTAGGTCTAACAATTGACTCGCACTGGTAATGTCCACAAAAATCCTCCTAAAAACGCGGTAATGTTCTGACCACCAACACTCCAGGTATCCTCAACACATGCTGCAGGGCCAACTCTGGAATATCATCATCTGTTTCAGCCAGCAACAAGGCTTCTGACCCGCGGGTCTTGCGGCTGACGTTTAAGAAAGCAATATTGATGCCGTGAATGGCAAGTACTTTAGTGATCTCGGCAATTACGCCCGGTTCGTCCCGATGCCTGGTCAAAAGTGTCGTATAGGTACCGTCTACCCCTACTTCAAAGCCATTGACCTGGAATATATTGATTCTGCCGCCGCCAACCGAAGCTCCGGCAAGCTCCATCTTGTCCCCAGATCCCTCCACCTGAATGCGAACAGAGTTGGGATGTACATCTCCCAGATCACCAAACTCAAAGGTGTATTCCAAGCCCGCTTCCTTGGCCTCCTCCAGCGCATGGGGAATCCGTTCATCATCCATGGGCATACCCAGTAGACCTGCGATTAATGCCACATCTGTACGATGCCCCCAGTAAGTGGCAGCAAAGGAACCATGGAGCGTGATTTTGGCTTTTTCCACCTCTTTACCCAAAACTCGCCTGGCAGCTAAGCCTAAGCGTACTGCTCCCGCCGTATGTGAGCTCGATGGGCCAACCATAATCGGGCCCACAATATCAAATAAACCGATTCGTGCCATAGTGTCTCACCTCAATTAGTCATCCACTTAGTATCATACACTTTTTGCTTTATATTTTCCACAATAGAAAATCCTTGGCCAGAAAGTAGATTGGCCAAGGATAACCGCAGTAGATTACAATTAGGTTTGATCGAGACTTGTTAGTTGATCCCAGAAAATGTCCAGCTCACACTGTTCTTCCTCGCCTTTCCAATGCAGACAGCTTTCACAGCTTCGTTCAACATCTTCAGCTTCAGCATCATAGGCGCTGCAGGTTTGTCCTACAAGGCGCATTTCCATCAAACTTGGCATCGGCGACAGCTCCTCCTGCTTTTCACCTAGTATGACCAACACACGGAAAACTATCAAAGAAAAAGGGGCCTCCGAGGAGACCCCTGACTTGAGCATTGTAGTCTTACTTAGTTACTGCAGCCTCTACTGCCGAAAGTACTGCCTTGCTGGTGGCTGTAGCTCCGCTTACGGTATCTACCGGGCCTTGCGCTGCAATAATGGCTGGGAGAAGTTCTTTAATGGCTCCATCTGCAATAAAGGGGGTTTCGCTGTGCTCCACAACTTCAATCTCAGCGATCTCGCCGCCCGCTACTGTGACTTCAACAATTAACTCGCCGCCAAAGCCTGCAGCGCTGCCTCTGTGAGTGCCGTCGCCGACATTAATTGCATAGCTTGCCGCATCTGCAGCTTCCCCAGACAGGGCCTGCTCTACAGCTGCCAAGACTGCCTTGCTGGTGGCTGTAGCTCCGCTTAC
>JAAYOM010000068.1 GCA_012520315.1 Bacillota bacterium
GGGCATACTCTGTTTTCCAGTTGTCATAGATGATGATGGGGGCAATCAAGAATCCCAAAGGATAGCCTGCCAACGCTGTCTTGCGGGCCGCTTCAACTCGTTCCTGCAAAGAAGATGTCCCCTTCTCATACTGACGGATCACCCTCTCTGTGTTAAGGGAAAAGCGGAACTCAGTGTGCCCGTTATGGGAGATGGGCAAGAGGGAGTCCACATCACTGAACTTTGTCACAAAGCGGAAACGGCCCAGATCTGTTCGGGCAAAGAACTCAATGCAGCGCTTTAACGATCCGGTCAGATATTCCACCGGAACGGGGTCTGAAGTGGCGGCCCCTTCAAAGATAGTGATCTCCGGTGCACGCTGTGCGATATACTTTTGGGCCTGTGCCAAAATCTCTTCGATATTCACATATACCCGCAGGTAAGGCTTGGGGCCCAGGGTTGTCTGCAAATAACAGTACTCGCAAAAACCTGGGCAGCTGGTGGCGAGCGGCAGCTGATAATGGGCTGAAGGCCTGCAGGGCGAAAACTGCAACGTTCTCCTGACGCCTACCACAAGACTCTGCTTAGCTTGGACATACTTCTCTTTCGGACTCTTCCCTGGAATTCCTGTGACCCGGTTATGGGATGAAGTGGTTTGTATCTCAACGCCCAGCTTCTGAAAGTGATCATAGAGCTGTTTGCCTAGGGGGTATTCTAAAGCAGAAGGTTCGAAAATAACGCGCCTGGGAGTGAACTTCTTCATCGGATCACCCAATTTTCTTTTATCTAGTTGAGCAAAAGAAGCCTGGGTACCCACCGAGGCTTCTGTTATGGTAGAGATTCATTCGTTTCTAACTCTATTGTCACCAAACAAAAAGGTAAGACAATAGATACCCGAAAGGCCCACCAAGGTGTAGACAATCCTGCTCAACATGGAAGCAGACCTCATTGTTTCGCCTCCTAGGATAGCTGAAACGAGATCCCATTGAAAGAGGCCAACCAATAACCAGTTTAAAGCCCCGATAATAACTAAAAGAAGGGCCGCCCTCGACAGCCAGTTCATCACTTCACCCCCCACTATTGACTTGGTTCTAGTATTTCCCAAAGTCTGCCCACAATACACCAAGGGGGTGAGGCAGGCCCGCGATTGCCCGGGGCACAGGTCTCTGGGCCAGAAAGTTCACTGTATCCCTAAGTCTCACTCCGTTTTCGAGAGTAACGTAAACCTCCAATTGATGCCAGGACTTATGGGTAAATGAGGTGGTGTCGATGGAAATATTTTCAGGCAGTTTCTTATCTTGGTAAATTAGCTCCCCGTCAAGGTAAAGCTCCACAGCCTGAAGCGTGCTGCTTTGGATAATCAGTTCCAGTTCAGGAGTTATCTCCCCCCAGACTGGGCCCGCCTGGGGGCTTTTTATCGCCACCATGTTGACCATGTAATCCACAATTATCTCCTCTACTACAAGGCTGTTGCCCTGATAATTGATCTCTTTATCCCTCGGCAAGCTGACCAGTAGCGCGGACTTATTTGGCTCAAGTATCAGTTCACTGTCCTTAAAGTACTTCTTGGTCACCAGATCATAAAAAACACCGTCCAGGGTAATGGTTACCCCTTTGTGTGCGCCATTGTAATACAAGTAAGTGGGATAGGCATCATCTTTGCCAAAGTCTGTCTTCAGCAGATCAAGTATTAGAATCTCCCGGTCCCAGCTGTGGATAAGTCCTGCCAGGAACCCCACATGGGAACTTCCGTAGAGGGCATAGTTGGTCGCCGCCCACTCCCCCTTGACTGCATCCCCTGTTGCATAGGGACTTTTCCCCCGCTCACTCTTTCTCAAACCTTCGTATGCCACTGCTCCCTGACTAAAGGGAAGCCACTCGGGATTGGACTGATGATCGAGGGGCAATTCATCTGGGTAAAAGAGCCTAGCATTGCTGACAACGTGCAAAGCCCATTTCCCTAACGCATCTGCATAGCGGGGGTCATAGCGCACTGTGGGAAGAAGACTTGCTGCCATTTGAAAGCTGTTCATGGCAAAGGCATAGCCGCCCCCATCTGTTCTGCTGCCTGCCAGGCCATGCACATCATAATCGCCCCAGCGATCCGAGATCACGCCCCAGCCTTTGCGTACATCAGAGCTTTGAAAGCACCACTGCATCAGCTTATCCAGATCAAACTCCAAGCCTTCCTCTGCCTGAAGCCGCGCCGCCGTATAAACCCCATAGGGCAAAAGCACCTCATAAAAGGGGTTTATATCTAGCTCTGCCAGGTAGCTTAGGCACTTTTCTGCTCCCCTTTTAAAGTGAGGATCTCCCAATTTGAGATAGGCTTGATGACACAGCCAGGCCAGCCCCGCAGCCCCGTCCCCTTCGATCTGCCAGCTGTGAACAACAGGCTCTTTTTTTGTGAAGCTGTAGCCTGTAATGCTAAAGTCATCTAGAGATTCGATCATCTCCAGGAATCTGTAGGCTGTCTGCTTTGTAATTTCAGACATGGTCAATGTTTCGCCTGTAGATGTGATACTTTCAGTGTTCGCTAATTCAGGGTAGAGATCAACCAGCATGAAAAAGAGCATGCTGGGAAACACCGTATACCACAAAGAACCTGTCCTGCCGTCTGGGTTATTGAGCACCAGGTTATTTCCATTTGTGTGATTATAAAACTCCTTTAGCATCAGCACCCAGTTCTCCCCATGCTGATCGCTTTTGTCAATGCCTGCAAGGGTTGCCCCAACAACTGCCGCGATTAGATTGATTGCTTCCTGGCTGCCAGGCCTGGTTCTGTAATCGCCTACATAAGACGGCAGGGAAAAGCTCTTTTGTCTAAAGTTAACTTCTTCCGTATCCCAGGAGATCAGGGGCAAAAATGGCCCTTCTTGATCAAAGCTGAATGCGAGTTTGTCCCAGGCTTGGGCCCTTGCCTGCCAATTGATGACCTTCAGGGGCTTTGGTCTTCGGGGCATGCCGGAGATTAATGGGATCTCCTTCTGCACCCGAGCCCACACGCTGGGGGGAAAAAGGAGCATGAGGCAAAGAATTGCGCACAGATACTTAACCATAGGGACCTCCTAAAAGGGCCCCCAGAAATCTGAGGGCCCTGCACTGTTTGCTGCTATTGATTATAAGCTTCATCGAGGAGGGACTGGATCACAGGGGCAACTGCATCCATCTCGCTCTTGGCACTGGTGGAGCCCATGGTGGCCTTAACCAGCGCTTCGTTCAGCTCATTAGCCAGACCGGGAACATTATCCCAGAGTCTTGCTTTGCTCAGCATTTCCTTAATTGTATCCAGGGAATCCCAATCCTTCACATAAGGCAGGAAGTATTCCACATACTCCTCTTCATAGGCGTCCAGATCCCGGTAGTTGCCGGTGGTTTCAAAGAGCATATCCACAAGTTCTACCAAGGCCTCAGGCTCCTGGCAAGTGATGGGCAGCACAAACATCTCAAAGCCCCAGACCGGATTGACAAAGTCTTCAGCCTGCGGCCCCATGGGAAAGAAGACCCAGCCAAAGTCAAAATCAACCTGGTTGGCATGGTCAGGCAGAGCATAGAGATCCAGCCTGAACATGGCTACCTTGCCTTGGTTAAACTCGGCCCGAATATCGTACTGATCCCCAACCATCACAGCACCGTGCACCTGGTCAAGCTCTTTCCAGAGTTCAATTGCTTCAATGGCTGCCGGATCGTTCATGGCGTAGACTGCTTTGCCGTCTACAAACTTGATGATGCCGCCGCCGTTGGCATAGGTTGCCATTTCCTGCTCAATGGGCCATGGATCAAGGCGGGCGCCAACACCATAAACATCGATGACACCGTCACCGTCTAAGTCTTGGGTTAAGGCAATGGCCAACTCTTTCATGCTGTCCCAGTTCCACTTACCCTCATTTTGCAGCTCGTTAGGAGTAGGCAAATCGGCTTCCAGGAAGAGATCCCGGTTGTAGATCCAGCCCTGGGCCGAACCAATATCCATATTCCGCTGATAGCTGCCGTTTACCGAAATACCGTAGGCTTTACCCTGATAGCTGGAATAAAGCTCCCGCATGTTCTTATGGGATCCGGGCAAGTTAGCGTAGTATTCCTCGCCGAGCACATCATCGAGGGGTAAAATGCCGCCGTTCCCCGCCAAAAGGGGAAGCCAGCGGTTGGAGACATAGATCAGATCGCCAATTGGATCGCCTGCCAAGATACTGGTTAGGATGCGGTTTTCCGCACCGTCCCACTCAATCTGGACAAACTCGATCTTGACGTTAAAGGCTTCCTCCACTTTTTCCAAGCGGCCCCGCCCTTCACCGTCTGCAAAATACTCCCTCATTCCGTCTCCCACATGGCCTGCGATCTTAATGGTGCGTCCATTAAAGTCATACTCCGCGCCTAAGACAGGCAGACTCAACAAGACAACCAGCAAAACCGTCAAAACTAAAGCTAACCTTTTCATTTCGCTACCTCCTGTATTTTATTCTTGCTTTCCTTGTTACCATTAACTTAAGTCCTTCTGTCCTGCTTACACCTCCCTAACCTACCAGGCCAGTCTTTTCAATGCTCTCGATAAAGTATCTCTGCAGGAATGCATACAAGAGCAAGACTGGCAGAATATAGAGCAGCATTCCCGCGTTGTTCACCAGCTGAATATAAGTGCCTTCCACCGCCTTATTAGCCCAGGGATAATTGAACTGGGAATTGATGCGCAACAGCCCTATCTGCAAAAGGTTGCGCCCCTGTAGAAAAAGGTCGGTGTAGAACAGATCGTTCCAGTACCAGACAAAGGAAAACAAAAACACAATCATGGCAATGGGCGTGGCATTGGGCAGCATAATCCTAAAAAAGGTCTTTAAGTGCCCGGCCCCGTCCACATAGGCAGCCTCCTCCAAACTGGTGGACATGCCTCTAAAGAAGTTGCGGGTGATAAAGATAAAAAGTCCGCTCCTTTTCGCCGTTCCTGTCAGGCTCATCAGTACCATGGGCCAGAAACTGCCGATTAGGTTCACACCCGGTTCAGGCAAAAGCCCGAAAAGATTGAAATAACGGAAGTTCAAAAAGAGGGGCACCATCACCATCTGGGGCGGAATAATAATGGAAAGGACAACTAAGGCAAAAACCAGATTCGACCCAGGATAGCGCCAGCGGGCAAAGCCGTAGCCGATGATCATGGTTGCTGCCAGTTCCAGGGTGCTAAGCAGCAAGGTGACTCCCAATGTGTTCACCAGCGCCTTGGAGTAATCCAGCATCTCCCAGGCTACCTGAAAATTAATCTTGGCAAACTGGCGGGGAATCCAATTCACTGTCAGATCGTAAAGATCATCAGGATGCATCAGGGCAAAGGAGATCTGCCTGAGCAAAGGATAGAGAATGATAAAGCCGATACCGACAATCAAGCCAAAGCGCACCACATGCCAGAGCCCCTGCTGCAGTTTACTAAGTCTCATAGTGCACCCCTTTCCCTACGAAAAATCCAGTGACAAGCAAGATCAGAATAATCACAGTGAAGTAAAACCAGGACATGGCGGTACTCACCCCAAAGCCCGCACCAGCCCAGGCAGTTTCCTGAATCAGCCCTAAGAGCAAATTATCCGGCGCGGTAAAGGAATCCACAATCGTGTAAACCACGTTAACCAGCATTAAGGGTGAGATCAGCGGAAAAGTAATCTTCCAAAAAGACTCCCAGGCAGTTGCCCCTTCCATGTCGGCCGCCTCATAAAGTGAAGGGGAAATGGATTGGAGTGCCGCGAGGAAAATCAGGATCTGAATCCCCGAAGAGCGGATAATCACCGGCACCTGGTTGATCGCTTCAAAGATGAAGTTTACAAAAACGAGGGGCAGCTTCAAACTGACCAGTGACTCCCGTAAAACACTGAGGGGAATCAGGCCCGACTCGCTGAGGCTCATGGCCTGCTGCATATAATCTGCCTGTTGCATCTTAAGCACAATCTCAGCAGACATCACAACGGGCAGGAAGAAGATCACCCTGGCTAAAGTGCGACCGGGAAACTTCTGGTTGAGCAGGTTGGCCGCGAAAAAGCTGAAGATCAGAATCACCGGAATACGGGCGGCCATCGTCACCACCGTTTCCGCGAATACCTGCCGAAACTTTGGATCTACAAGCAGTGCATGGCGATAGTTATCCAGGCCTACAAAATCCAGAACATAGCCTGTGGGCACAATGGTTAGTTTGCTCAGGCTGAAGATGACGGACTGGATAAAGGGCCAGGCCAAAAACGCCCCAAACCCCACAATAAAGGGGAGGGTAAAAACCAAGCCAAGCAGGCTTTTTTGTGTCCGTAGACTGAGTTTCCGGGATCTTTTCATCCTAGTTCACTCCCCTCACGCGCACAAAGGTGCGGGCTGGAATCATAATCCCCCTGTACTTCTCATCGCTTTCGCCCAAGTTCACCACTACTTCATCACCGCTCTGGAAGGAGGTCACAGTTAGGGTCGGTGTAAGCTGGGTAAATTCAAGGATGGGTTCTGCCGCCAGATCCCCAAGCTTCCCTTGGTACTCCATATAGATCTCAGAACTTTTCTGGAGCCAGCGCTCCTTATCCACGCTAAGCAGCCTGTCGTACTCCGTCTCTTTTAGGATAGAGGGTTCTTCCCAAATCAACTTCAGATAAAGTCCGCTCGCACTCTGGGCTGAGCGCAAAATGCTTTCCTCCAGATCCACCCCCTGGTTTACAGGCTCTCCGCTGTAAGGCACATAGCCATGGAGCACCATCTGCATAAAAGGCACCTCTGCATCGGTTAAATGGTAGCCTGTGCTCTTTTGGGGCACGTTTAGAATCGTTCTGGCATGGCCTAAAGATAGGGCATTGCCCCCGTCAATCTGCAGATCAAGGCCTGTTTCTGCCAGTTTGGCCAGTTCCTCTTCAAGCTTCGCTGCCGCCTGCACTCTGTCCACTAAGCGCGTCTTGCTGCGCTGCAAATCGGAGTGGATCTCCCGGCCGAAACTGGGCAGGGCCAAGCCTCCTATATCTAAGGAGCGGAAATCCTTCAGGAAACTCTCCATCAGATCAGGCAGGACCCGGGTTGATAATACATAGCGCACCGGCTCCGCTAATGCCTGATTGGTCACTGGATCATAATCCGGAAGCGTTGCATAAAGCCCATTAATCGCCCGGGCAGCATCTCTGCGGGGATAAAAGCCCTGCAGCAGGCCTGAACGCTGCACCTTGAGAAATTCCACCGCCGGGTAAAAACCCACGTTGTTCTCTGCTAAAAACTCCCCCAGTGCCTTAAGACCTTCCCTGCCGCCAAGCCCAGGGGCGATCTGCACTTTACCAGGATAGCGATGATGGATGCCCCCCTTCAGCCAGCCTGTGTAACGGAGGCTAAGGTTAGTAACTCCAGCGGCCAAGAGCTCCGCTGTCATAGCCTGGGCCTGGGCAAAGGTGGTCAGGGGCAGCTGCACTTCCCTAGCCACACCCAAGACAGGCTGAATCTTTGGCACCACCCCAATCACTTCTAAGAAGAAGGGGATCCCTTGGCCTTTTGCCTGCGGTTTCAGGCGCCCTTGGTTAACTAGATACTGTTGATAGCATCTGGCCATACCGCTATAAGTGGCCTCGGGACCGTAGAGGAAGCTGTAGCGGACGGTGAGATCCCCTTGATAGGCTCTGGTTTGGTAGAGGCTGATCTGGGTAAACTGATCCAAACGGCGGGAACTTTTGGGTATCGTCTGAAAAGCTGCATAGGCTACATTATAAGGGCTTGCCGGTCTGGCAATGTCTGCCCTGATCTGGGCTATGGCATCCCCCGCCTCGATTACCGCCAGAAAGGCCTGATCGCTTCGCTTCATGCCAAAGACGGGGAAATGGTTGATCTGCTTGGCATAGGGCAGTTGTTCCGTTATTGGCAAAGCCCCATCCCAGCCGTAAACCGGCTCGCTGTAGAGGGTTTGATCCGTCTTGCCGTTGTTAAGGTTGATAAGGGCTCCACACCCATCGGGAACAAAGATATAACCCTCCTCAGTACTGTCTGCTGCACCAAAGAAGCGTAAGAGGGCAATGCTGGTTAAAGGACAGGAAGCAAGCTCCCGGCTGTAGTCATATTCCACAAGCTCCTCCCCTGGGGCTGCATCCCACCTTACTTTGTAAGCTGTGGGCTGATCTAAGGGGTAGACTACTTCCTCCATGGGAATGGTCACCAAGAGATCCTTCCCGTCCAGGCGGTATTCCACCGGAATGAAAAACCTCTCCAGCAAAGGCACGGGAGGATCTAGGCGGTTGGCAACATGATCAAGGGCCAAATCAGAAACCCCGCGGCCGAGCTTTTGAAAGATCCTTTGCACCTGATCCTGCAAAAGGGGTGCCAGGCGGCCGAGGAGATAACTTGGCTCCTTAGCCAAATGGGCAAAGTCTTCCGCTTTTAGATCGCTCGCGGTAGTTACATCTTTGCGGTAGCCAACAGAACGTTCCCCTTCGCCGCTCCCTAAGAGATAGCCAGTAAACTTCTCCAACAATCCATAGAGCACATCCATGCGCTGCTGGGCAATTTCTTCTTCCAGGCGGCGGAGCTCTGCTGGCTCTGTGGTCTTCTCCGCCTGTTCAATCAATTTTTGATAGTCTTCTGTGCAAGGCACAATAATTAAGCCAGCAAACAGCTTCTCTTCTAAGCTGCGGGCGGCACTGGTCACCTTTAGTTCAAAGGGATAAGGCTCCCTCAGCTGAATGGGGGTGTAATAACGCAGCAAGGTGGACTTTTCACTGGCAGAGACCTGGCCAAGAATATCCTTTTCAAAGCGCGCGGCCTTCACCATCTGGGGTACACCCAAGGCCCTGGCATCGTACTCGGCACCTAAGAGATATTCCACCCGCACCCCGTTTTCGATAGTCACGATCTCGGCCTGACCGAGCTGGACGCTGTGGGTGTAGCTGTTCATCAGCTTATCCGGGCTGGTGGGTGCGTCATAGCGAATCTGCACCACTTCCTGTCCGGTTTCCTGGCGCCTGTTCCGCCCCGGGGGGTTAGAAAACCAAAGGGCATCTGCGCCCTTATCCCAGAGGGCGATCTCTGTTGTTACGGGATCTATATAGAGAGCTAGATGGTCGTTTTCCGCCATCCGTTCCATTTCCGCCGGCAGCTTTGCCCCCGCAAGGGAGGTGCCCGCCAGAATTAACAGAATTGCTGTGACTAAACGGGCAAAAGAGCGCATGGTTTCACCTCCTAAAGTCTCAGTACCAGTTCGGCATAGAGTGAAGAAACAAATCCCGCCACCACATTTAACACATTGACAAAGAGCAGGCCAAGGAAAAGTACAATACCAATACCTACAATCGTAAGCAGGCAGGTCCAGAAGTTTTTCCCGGTATCGTAGTCATGGATGGTCATGGTTCCAATAAAGACGAGGCCCGCCGTCCAGAGGGCGCCAATGATGCCTGTGAAGTAGTAAAAGGTCCCCTCCTGCAAAGTTAAGTAGTTGCTGATTACAGTCAAAGGCAGGTTAACAAGTACAAAGGGGGCCAGGGCATAACCTGTGGCAATGATGATGTCTTTAAGGGTTCCCTTACCGTCCATCAAAGTTGTCAGGGCCCAGTTGACTACAGCCCAGAGAAAGAAGGGCACCAGCACGCTGATGACTTCCACCACCACATTAAGCTGGGAAAGATCCCGCGGGTTAAAGATAAACCCGGTATACTGGCGCATCACTACATAGGTTAGCGCCACCATCCCTAAGATGGCCAGGGCTGCCCCCATGGTCCCCCGCTTTTCGTGCTTCAGATCCCAAAACCCGTCAAAGGGATGGAAGATGACATGTTTGGCATAGGCCAAGCTGGTCCAAAAGCTTTGGGGTCTTCGCACAGGCACAAACCTTGCCGCCGCGACCTCACCGGTTTCTTCCCCTAGTGGCTGGGCGCTCTGCAAACGGGGCCTTAATCTCACCCAGACCACGATGGCCAAAGCCAGGGCGAAGAGGCCTGCCATTACTTTGCCAAAAGACTGAGCCATCACTTCCCGCCGATAAAGGCCAAAGGCGGTAGAGTATTGGGGGCGGTTGTTGCCTAAACGGAAATTAGACATCGCCTCCCCAAAGCGATCCTGGCGCAAAAGGGCTGTGCCAATTCCGGTGTAAGCCATATCCAAGTTAAAGTTATGTTCCAGAACCTCCGCCCAAAGCTCTGCGGAGCGATCGTAATCTCCCTTTTGGTAATGATCGATGGCTGCATGGATCAGCTGTCCGTAGAGTGTCGGCCCAAAGACTAAGATGCGGCCTCCTCCCCGGTCCGCAACCAGGATTTTATCACCGAGGACATCCAAGGCCGCGGGCACCCTCAGCGTATCCCGGGTAGTACCTAGACCGCCAAAGACATAGAGCAGATGCCCCTCGCTTTCGTAGGTGAACACCCTGCCTCGCTGCCGGTCTAAAACTGAGTAAAGCCCGTTTTCCCTGGCCACAATGTCCACAAAGGACGAGGCCCTAATCGTTTCCGAAAGGGTGTATTCCTCAGCCGCAGGCACATCTCCGATGGGCTCGAAAAAGCCGTTTCTGCGGAGCACATCGGTGCCGCTGGGGTTAAGGCGCCGGATCTGGTTATGCTCAGTTACATAGAGAAAGCCCCGCTCGTCTAGATCTACAGCGCTGTACTCTGTGGGCAAAAAGAGGGCCATACGGCTCCGCTGTTCCCTAGTGGCAATCTGGGCCCAGAAGCGTTCCAGGATAGTTGGCCTCACCAAAGGCGCCCCCAGGTAACCTCTGAAGTTGCCGTCCACATCAAATTCGATCAGGCCCTCATAGATCCCGTCAGCTAAGACGTAAATACGTCCGCCCTGATCCACCGCGACCTTAAAGGGGCGGTAGTTGAAGTCTTCCGGCAAAACACCTTTTAGATCTGTTTGGGGCGGACCGATAATGCGTACAAAATTCCCTGCCGTAGTAAGTTCCACCAAACGGGCATTGTCCCGATCCGCGATATAAAGGCGATCCCGCTCTGTCACATAAAGGGACACCGGGGAACTAAAGCTGTGCCAGACGCCTTCCGCCGTGAAGCCGTCGATTACCTGAATGAGTTTAAAACTGCTGTCCAGTCTTAAGATGCGGTTATTGCCTGTATCCGCAACAAAGATCTCCCCGGACTTGCTGACTGCCAAGTCCCTCGGTTCCCTCAAGGAGCCTATGCCTAGGGAGAAAGCGTCAATCACTGTTTCCACAGTATAGGCCTGGGCTGCGGGCAGGGGGCTGCCGTAAAAGTCAAAGGTGTAACTAGGCAGAGGGGCACAGCTGGCAGCTGTGCTTGCACCAAGTGCAAGGGCCAATGCCAGCAAACACCAGACTAAATTGCGTGTAAATATGCGAAACACAGCCATTCCCCTCCTTCTATTCCTTCAGGCCCGAGGTACCCATCGTCTGAACCACGCTGCGCTGGTTAATTACAAAGACGGTAAGCGGAACAATCATCATCACCAAAGCTACCGCCGCACCCACACCCGCCCTGGCAATGCCGCCGGAGACGATCTGATTGAGGGCATAGGGCAGGGTTTTAAGGTTTTCACTGTAGATAAAGCTGCTCCCCGTATTTCCCCACAGGCTCTGGAAGGAGAGGATAATTAAGGTGAGCCAGGCCGGCCGCACAGTCGGCATGGCTACCTGCCAAAACACCTTCAGCTCACTGGCTCCGTCAATGCGGGCGGCCTCAAGCAAGCTGTCCGGCACCATTTGATCCATAAACTGCTTCATCAGGAAAAGTCCCAAACTTGATGCCCAGGCCGGCACAATCACGGCCGCATAGCGGTCAATCCAGCCTAGAAAAGAGATGGTGAGGTAATTGGGTATGGCTGTCACCTCAGGGGCAAACATCAAGGATAGGACAATGAGGTTAAAGATAACCCTAGAGCCGGGAAAACGATGTTTGCTGATGGCAAAGGCGCAGAGGGATGCCAAAAACACATGGCCTGCGGTGCCCAAGGCGGTAATAATCAAGGTATTAAGAAAGTAACGGGAGATGGGAACCCAAGAATCCGCCATCAAAATCGCCAAATCCTTAAAGTTATCCAGGGTTGGATTGCGCACAAAAAACCGCGGCGGAAAGAGAAAGAGCTCATTTAAGGGCTTAAAAGCGCTGCTGATCACATAAACCATGGGCAGAGCCATAAAGGCGCCAAGTAAGATCAGCATCACCAGGGCAGCCACATCTCCCCCTGGCGAACGGGTCACCCGCTTGCGATAAAGGGGCAGTTTCATCTTGGTTCCTCCTCTCTTCCGCTTTTTTTCTTAACCAATTTTCCGCAGGAGATGCTGGACCAGCTGCTGGGTGCCAACCATGATTATAAAGAGCAGGGTGGCGATAGCTGCAGCATAGCCCATCTCAAAGCGAATATTTCCATAGTCCATCAGATGGGTGATCACGGTATGTCCCGCATAGTCCGTGCTGGGAAAGCCCACCAAGGAGACAATATTCTTCCCCGCGGCAAAGGATGAGGTAATGGACATAATAGCCCCGAACATGAGCTGGGGACGCATGGCGGGCAGGGTAATAAACCAGAGCTCCTGCCAGCGGTTTCGCACACCGTCTAGGGCTCCCGCTTCGTAGAGGGTTTCATCAATGCCCTGGAGCCCAGCGATAAAAGCCAAAAAGGATGTGCCCAAACTCATCCAGAGGGTGACCAAAATTGTTACCCACAGCAGGGTGTCCGGATTGGTGAGCCAGCGCACCGGCTCATAGATGATGCCCCAGCGGAGCAAGACGCCATTGATCCAGCCGTAGGCGTCGCCGCTGAAGAGAATGGTCCAGATCATAAAGACATTGCCTGAAATAGATGGGGCGTAAAAGAGCAAGGTCAAGCATGTACGTACAGCGGGCTTAAGTTCATTAATAAACCAGGCCAAAATCAGACAGAGAAAATAGCTGACTGGGCCAGTGATCGCGGCAAAGAGCATGGTGTTTTTCACCGCAATCAGAAAGACATCGTCGGCAAAAAGCAGCTTCACGTAGTTGTCCCAGCCTATCCAGGCCGGAGGCTGGAGCATGTTATAGGATGTGAAGCTGAGCACGATGGAAATTAGTACGGGGATAACGGTGAACACCAGAAAAAGCAAGACGTAAGGCCCGGCAAAGAGATATGAGATGCCCCACTTTTTCCAAAAAGCTCCCCCTCTCACGGCCTGCTCCCCCCTTCCTCATCTAAGCGAAACTCAGCCCGTTTAGAGCGGATTTCTTCGTTCATTACCCGATTGTAATCGAGGAGTGTTTCCCTAATTGGCGCCTGCTTTTCCACAATGCGGCGGAAGGCGTTGTCCAGATGACGGCCTACCATGTAACCTCCGGGCACTTCCGGCACTCCCCTTACCCAGGACAGCTGCTCCTCCAGTTTGCGGTAGTCTTCCGCCGGCCAGGGCAGACTCCGTAAAGTCTCAGGATTGGCCGCAGGATAGCGGGCGGCTTCACCGAGCAGCGCCTCTAAGTCCAGGGCATAGCGGGCCTGGGTATCTGCATCGGACCACCACTTAAGAAACTCCCAGGCGGCCTCCAGATCCTGTGCGCTGCTTAAGATTACACTGGCGGTTCCGCTGGCGGGGACTGTACGATCAATCGTGCCATCTTCCCTCACAAAGCCCGGCACCGGAGCAAAACCCCACTCACCCCTCAGTTCCGGGGCAAAGACTGTTAAAGTGTTGTACAGGGTGTAAGGCGCAATCAGCAAGGGCATTTCCCCAAGGCGGAAGCGGTTTTCTGCGCTGTATTCCACCGGCAGATTGTAAAGTTCATAAAGATCAGTCCAAAACTGGAAGGCCTCAAAGGCTGTCTGGGTGTGAAGGTTGGTTTCCTTGGCGTCTGCCTGAAAGAGTTCTTCCCCCCTCTGGTTAAGGAACATCAAAAAGGTCAACACTCCCTGGCTGGCAGACAGGCTGCCCCCTCCTGCCGGGGCTTCCCCAATATTCCCGCCCACACTGCGGTTGATCACAGTAAAGGGCAGGCCAAAGTTCATGTTGTCCTTCTGCAGCTCTGGGATAATATGCAGCACTTCACCCCAGGTCTGGGGAACCTCAAGGCCTAACTCACCCAAGATATCCTGGCGATAGAAGAGCATAAAGAACGGCAGCTGTTCAGGGAGGGCGAAGACCCAGTCCCTAAAGCTGAAGGGTTCTAAGGCGGCAGGGTAGAACCGATCCGCGACCTTAGGAAAGTCGGGGAAGACAGAAAGGTCTGCCACCGCTTCCCTGAGGCCAAAGTTCATGGGCTGGCTGGGGTCCACACCAAGTGCCACATCTGGCCCCCGCCCGGCCAGCGTTGCCTGGAGTAAAATATTCATGTTGACGAGTTCCAAGTCCACCCTGATGCCTGTCTGGGGGGTAAAACTGTCTTCGATCATGGTCTTGAGGGCCTGGGCCTGATCGCGCCCGGTGCCGATCCAGACTTTAATGCTGCGATCTTCTGCAAATCCTTTACTCAGATCGCCCAAGGCGCTGTAGTCATGGGTAAAGGAAGCGGCGAGCTTGGCAAACTCATGCCTCACCGTTTGCCACAGGGCAGGACTGGCCTCAGGCAGATCCGCATCTGGGCTGGAAACCAGGAGGTAGTCAATCTGCAATGGCTGTTCCACAGTCTGCAAAATCCAAGTTCCCAGGGCGCTAAGATTATCCCGGTACTCTTCTAGGCGCAGCTGAATTGACTCTGGGTTTTGGGCCATGCTCTCGAGCTGCAATGCCAGATTGCGCACAGTGAGCATATGGCCGCCCCGCTCCTGGGTGCTCCCTTCCAGCTGATCCGCAAGCTCATGGAGGAGTGCCGCCTGCTTTGCCATATCTTCCAGCACTTCCGGAATGCGCTCGGGCAACTGATAGTCCCGCAAAGGATCAGGGTCTGGAGAAATAACCATGATTACTCTCCGGTAGATCCGGTTCAGCTCATAGAGACTTGCTTCCACCGCCTGCACCAAGGCGGCTTGTTCGCCCAGGACTACTTCTAAGGTTATTTCATGTCTGCCCTCGCTAAGGTAGAACAAGTAGGGTTCATCCTGATCGCCTAGGACATGCATCCGGTAACGGGTGGAATAGCCAAACTCCACCGCATCAAGTTCGGCAAAGGGCACCTTGCCGTCAATTAACACCCTGCGATTGCTGGGGATGCCCCGGCGAAGATTCTGCTTAGCCTTAAAGGCAATGGTATAAAGGCCTGATGTGGGCACGGTAAATTCCCAAGTAATCCACTGTCCGGGCTGGTTGAAACGCCAGCCGCCAATGGAGTTTAGGCGAATCTGGGCGGGATGGTACGGTTCCATGGTAGGATCGCCCGCATCGGATATGGCAAAGAGGGTGGAATGGGACCGGTAAAGGGCATCTTCCCCCTGAACTTTAACAGAAATGCCGCTGGTTGGCAGGTTTGGCGAGCTTTCCTTAACCTTTTGGTAGGATTCGGGCTGGGCCGCCTGGCCAATCACAAGCTTTTCAATTACAATCGGTTCCTGATGGGCAACGAGGCGAATAGTTGAAATACCTTCCGGCAGGTAAAATAGAAAAGGTTCCTGTGTATAGCCCCTTGAGTCCGCCAGGGGCTGGATTCTTCGCATAGGGTACTCTACCTGGGCCGGCCGGATCTCATTGCCCAGGCTGTCCCGGAGAACAGCTCCCCCGTTGCCAAAGGTGCGATGGAAGAGAAGGTAACGGGCTTCTGCAAAGGGGCGTTTACCGTTTAGCAAAATCTCCTGTTCCATGCTGGCCCCCCGGCCCGGGGCTGCTGTGTATTCTAAGCTGATGTTGTAGAGGCCTGCCTCGGGCAGTTTAAATGTCCATTGAATATAGCCTTCTTCCGAGACTTGCACCGCCCCCTCTGGCAGTTTCTCCGCCCGATAGGCATTGGAGAAGTCGCTGGCCAAAAGGGTCAATTCCAGCTCTGGGCGGGGCAAATTAGCCAAGCCTGCGAGATATTCGTGATAACGCAGTTCACGGCAGGAAGCTGTGCCGGCACATAGTGCCGCAACCGTGACTACGAGCACAAACACTGCTAGGCGATGCAAACTACGCTGCACGAATATCCCTCCTCCTACACTAACTTTTTTACAGATTTGCGAATGATCAGTTCTGTGCCTAAGGTGATCCGCAAGGGCACATCGGAATCTTGGCCTTCGATCAGCCCATGCAGCCGCCTGGCAGCTAAAGCGCCCATGCGGCGCTGATGGATGTTAACTGTTGTTAACGGCGGAGTGACATGTTCGCTGAGCTCCACATTGTCAAAGCCGACCAAGGAAAGATCATTAGGCACCTTGATACCGGCGGCCTCGCACTCTTTTAGCACGCCTAGGGCAGTGCTGTCATTGTCAGTGATCACCGCGGTCACAGGCAAACCCCGTTCCAGCAAGACATGTAAGCCCTGGCGCCCCTGTTCTACCTGGGGCCCCGATTCGCTGTGGAGCCAGAGCCAGTCAGAACTGCGTCTAATGCCGTTTTCCCTCAGGGCAGCCCGGTAGCCGTCGTACCTTTCCTGCAAAGAGCGGTGCGATAAGGGACCGCCAATAAAGCCAATGCGTCTATGGCCCTGGCTGACCAGGTAGTTGACGAGGCGCATGATTCCGCCCCGGTTGTCGGTGACCACACAGTCTACTCCCATCTCCGGTTCCCAATTGTCCACCAGCACAACGGGTATTCCCCGCCCTTTCGCCTCCCTGGCGATAGCTGGATAGACATCCGCGCCAACTAAAATCAATCCGTCCAGCTGACCGGTGCTGTGCAGTTCCCACAGACTGTGATCATGGGGGCTGGAGATGGTTTGGAAGAAAACTTTATAACCGTACTTCTGGCATTCACTTTCCACACCGGCCATTACAGTTCCATAAAAGGGATCGGTAGGCAGAGACTGCAGCCGGGAGTTAAAAACAATGCAGATGCTTTGATGCACGTTTTCCTTTATGTTTGTCGGATTGAGTTCATACCCAAGTTCACCGGCTTTTTCCCAGACCAGCTTGCGTGTTTGGGGACTGATCCTTCCTTGCCCGGTTAAGGCCCTGGATACCGTGGTTATAGATATTCCTAGTTCTCGGGCAATGTCTTTTTGGTTTACTCCCACATTGCTGCCTCCTAATATGGCTGGCGTTACATTTCTAGCCTGAATCCTTCGCTTTGCGCAATTTGCGCAAAGTCATTTAAGGGGATCCTGTTTGTGTAATCATTATTCTATGCATGTTAGGTAATTCCTCCTTAATTCTTGTATTTTTATGGAATCGCCCAGCGCGCCAGTTGATTTGCACATTTTTTGCGCACACATTCGGGAGCATATTGCGCAGCTATTCAAAATTGTGCGGGGCCTGCCAGCGTAGACAAAAAAACCC
>JAAYOM010000069.1 GCA_012520315.1 Bacillota bacterium
AGACCCACGGCACAGGCCGTCCACAGGGCCTGGCAGCTCGCGGCAGGGCCCAGCGCAATCAGCACCTGACTAATTTGGCACTCTTGCAGTCCTTTAGCTTGGAGCCAATTTGGCAAGTGTTGACTCGGGCTCGGAACCAGATCAGACCAGGCAGTTCCGTCATTATTGTAACCACTGCCCAAGGTGGGCTTTCCCCTTCTTTTTTGCAGATGGTGCGCCGTATGGTTTTAAAATCGAAAGTGGCAGTAATCCGCATCTTATCCGACAGCGCGCAGGAACCTAAGACAGCCGGGCTGAAAGAATGGCGGATTGAAGGGAGTGAACCCTGGTATGAAGTGGAACACTTGGAATTATTTTAGAACCGGACTCTTGGCCTTGATCCAGGCGGTGTTAATTACAATCCTTTTCTTTCCCTGGCTGCAGCTGGCTGTTGCCGACAATAAGCTCTTTTTGGGAAGTTTATGGACTTTGGCCGCCGCGTTGGCCTGCATTTTCGGGGCCAAGCAGGCTGCTTCCCGGGGGAGGGAGGGTTTGCCCGGAGCGGCCTTGGGTATTCTTATCCCTGTTGGCCTAGGATTTCTTCTTGGACTGCCTTACTTTTTGTTCATACCTCTGACTTTAATCCTGTTCCTTTTGGGCATGCGGTTTGCCTACTATCCGAAAAGGGCCCGTTTTGCTTTTGATTGGGCTATAGGCAGTATACTGCTGATTATATCTGCCAGTTTAGCAGAGTCTCTGGCTATGGAGGTTACTGCCTCCGCCGTCCTTTTCTACTTTGCCCTGGGAGTTGCCGCCATGATTTTATGGAATGCTGCCGCCCTGGAAGCTTCCGGGCTGCAGACCGATTATCGGGGCGTAAGCCGCTCCATTGCAGTCTTTGTTCTGTTTGTAGGCGGCATTTCGCTCGTTTTAGGCTTAAGTTTATCCCCGTCTTTTTTTGAGCAGTTTGTTACTTTGTGCAGGCGCATTTACTTCTTGTTTGCAGATCTGATGCTGCTGCTGTTTGTTCGTCCCCTGGCCTGGCTGTTAAGTCCCCTCTTTCGCTGGGCTGATAACCTGGAGTTACAGGAAGTTCAGCTTGAACTGCCTGGGGGAGAAACACTTGCCGAAGAACAGCTGCAGAGAGTGGAGAGCACCCTGAGCCCAGAGGCCCTAGAGGCAGCTGCCTGGATCGGTTGGATTGTCTTGATAGTAATCCTCGGGGCTGTGCTGGGAGTGATTCTGCGCAGACTGTTAAGGCGTCCTGCCCAGGAGGAGGCTTCGCTGATCAGGGAGACACGGGAGTCCGTCTTTTCCGGAGGTGAGTTTTTGGGCGATTTGAAGGCGGCCTTGACAGGTCTATTTGCACCATTGAAGAAATTCGGACAGTTTAGGTTGTACACAGGGGATGATCCGGTCTTGATGGTGCGATCAATCTACGCCCGCTTCGTTTTCAAGGCTGGCAGGAGAGTGACCAGAACTGCAGGAAATACACCCCGGGAGTATGCCCGCAGTGTAGCTGAACAAGGGCCGGATTTAGATCAAGCAGCTGTCACAATCTTAACGGATCTTTACAACACCGCCCGCTATGGGGAGACGGGGGATGGGGAGGCTGTAAATGGCGCAAAGAAGGCTTTTGAGGATATTTGGAAGTAATTTGCTTATTTTGACAGTGCAAGGTGAATATGCTATATTTGGGTCTAGGAGGGCATGCCCATGGATGTGTTACTGAAGCTCGCAATTATCGTCTTAGTTGGGTGCTTAGCAGGCAGATTGGCTAGAACTTTCGGTTTATCCAATGTCTTCGGCTTTGTAATTGCCGGTATAATTCTTGGTCCTTCCTGTCTAAAATTTCTGTCCAGTCAAGACCTGACCTCTTTAACCTTTGTAGTGGAGCTGGCCGTGGCAATCTTAGCCTTTAAGATCGGCAGTGAATTTGTGGTCAGGGACATAAAAAAACTCGGCAAGTCTTTTATGGTCATTGCCTTTGCGGAAGCGGCCTGTGCAGTCCTCTTTGCTTTTGTCGTTATGCGCTTCTTATTCAGACAAGATCTGGTTTTTAGTCTGGTAATGGCGTCCATGGCGGCAGCTACCGCCCCGGCAGCCATGATTATGGTGATCAGACAGTATCGTGCTGACGGTCCTGTAACCAGGATGTTACTGCCCGTTACCGCCCTTAATGGAGTTATCGGGGTAGTGCTCTTTGGAGTGGCCATATCCGTGTCCCGGGTATTTGTACTCCAAACAGATTTAAGTATGTGGCAAACGGTAACTGTACCTCTAATCCAGATCGTAGGCGGTCTCCTGCTGGGGGCGCTCTTGGGCTTGGCCCTAAGCTTTCTGGGGCAGAAGGCAGGAGACAGCGATGAGCTTCTGGTGATCACAATTGGCATGATCTTGACAGCAACAGCGGCGGCCAAGGCCCTATCCTTCTCTCCGCTTCTGGCCAATATTATGATGGGTGTAGTCCTGGTTAATTTTACGCAAAATTCTAATCGGGTCTTTTTTAGTCTTAATAACTTTACTCCGCCCATCTATTTGCTGTTCTTTACCTTAACAGGCGCGAGCCTGAATCTGGGTATAGTTGCAAACGTCGGTTTTCTAACCGCAGCTTATATCCTGTCCAGGGCTGCAGGCAAGATTCTAGGGGCCTGGGCAGGTTCGAAGGTGATCAAAGCTGAAACGGCGGTGCAAAAACATTTGGGCCTGGCCTTGCTTCCCCAGGGAGGATTGTCTATCGCCCTGGCGGTGCTGGTAAATCTTCACTTGGCGGACATTGGCAACTCTGTTATTGCCATCATGATCGTAAGTGTCCTGCTCTACGAAATTGGCGGGCCTGTGCTTGCTAAGACAGCGATTGCCAGAGCCGGAGAAATTCGGGGAATGACCTCGGCAATCAGGTAGATCTTGGAGGAGAGTGACAATATGTACGCTTTGTTTCTGGTTCTGAATGAAACGGACTATTTAGAGGAGATATTGGCCCGCTTTGTTGATGTGGGGGTGCAGGGAGCCACCATTTTAGACAGCCAAGGCATGGCCAGCGCCCTGGTGGGCACGAAGGGGCGGGACCTGCCGCTCTTCGGTTCGCTGAAGACTTTGATGGAAGGGGCAAGACCCTACAACAAAACCATCTTTACTGTGGTAGATAATGAGCAATTAGTGGAACGTGTGGTGGAAGCCGTGAAAGATGTGCTCGGGGATGCGGATCATCCCAGCGTCGGCTTTATGTTCTCTGTTCCCATCGGCCAAGTATATCCGCTGAATCGGACTGAATAATTGGCGGCAGCAAGTCCCCACTGATCCTGAAGTGGGGATTTTTGATCATAAAAGCTTATTACTGCAGGAATAGGGGCAGAAAAAGGTGAAAGATTGTTCAAATCGGCATTAGATAGGGGAGGGAACAGAATGAAGTGCCATTGCGAGCACGACCGTGATTCTAATTGTGTATCCTTAGTCCCGATTTTTCATAATCTCACAGCAGATGAAAAGTGGGAGGTGGCCCAAATCACCCGGGCACTCACCGTCTCTAAGGGTGAAGGGATCTATGCCATGGGTGATCAGGTGGACAGTCTGTATGTGATCCATTCTGGCTTGGTTAAAATTTACCGCTTGAGCGATACAGGCAAAGAACAGGTGCTGCGCGTTCTGCGGCCGGGGAACTTCTTTGGTGAACTCGCCCTCTTTAGCAAATCTCCCATGACTGATTTTGCCGAGTCTCTAGAAGAGTGCACCATGTGTGTGATTGACGGTTCGGCCCTCAAAGGGCTGATGGTGAAATATCCTGAGATTTCCCTTAAGGTTCTGGAGGAACTTTCCAGACGCTTAGTCAGGACTGAGCAGCTCTTGGAGGATATCAGCCTCCATTCCGTGGAAAGGCGCTTGGCCCAGGCACTCTTGGACTTAAGTGGAGAAGGGCGTGAGATAGAGCTGGAAATGAGCAAGCGGGACTTGGCTTCCCAGATCGGTATGACCAGCGAGACGCTGAGCCGTAAACTCACATCCTTTCAAGAGCAGGGCCTGATTGAGCAAGTCGGGCAGAGGAAGATTATTATCAAAGATCGGGCAGGTTTGGAAGGGGTTAGGGAAAGTGGCTAAGGAGCAAAGCTTTTGGTACCGGCTGGCGAGCGGCTTTGTGATCGGCTTTGGCATGGTGATTCCAGGGGTAAGCGGCGGAGTTTTGGCCATGGTACTTGGTCTTTACGAACCCATTATTGCTGCGATTGCCAATCCTTTCGACAACTGGCGGCGTAACCTGAAGTTCTTGCTGCCCCTAGGTGTAGGGGCAGGGGTCTGCCTGCTTTCTTTGGCCAGGCTGCTTGAATACCTTTTTGCCCAGTATCCCCTGCCGACCCTCTACCTGTTTTTTGGGCTGGTAATCGCCAGCATCCCTTCCATGGTTACCTTAGCCAATGGCCAGGGATTTCGCCTCTCATACCTGGTCAGCTTGGCAGCAGGCCTGGGTCTGCTGCTGATCATTACTGGTCTGCCCCAGCTCCTTGGGGCAGGGGGGCCACAGCGGGCAAGTTTGCTCTACCCTGTCCTAATGGGAGGCATTTTAGGCGCGGGCCTGGTAGTTCCCGGGCTGAGCGCTTCCTTTTTGCTGATAGCCTTTGGCTATTATGAAGAATTACTCGGGGCCTTGGTGCAACTGGACTTAACAATCCTTGTTCCGGCCGGTTTGGGCGTTGTGATCGCGATTGTCTTGGCCTCCAAGGCCATTCATTGGCTTTTCCGCTGGAAATACGGGCATGTTTCCTACGCCATCGTCGGCCTTATGCTTGGCTCGCTCTATGCTGCCTTTCCCGGGTGGCCCCGCACCTTGTTGGAGTTTGCAGTCTGCCTGGCCTTATTTGTCGCCGGAGTAAGGATTGCGTCATTGTTTCTTGCAAAACAAAAGGTTTAGGAGGTGGCGATTGTGTGGAAAATAGATGAATTTTTCAGTCTGGCAGGTTGCCCCTGCCCCGAGGCCTTGGCTGGAGTGGAGTATCCCTGGGAGCTCTTGATCAAAGTCGAGGAGCTCATCGATGCCCTGGTGAAGAAAAATCCCGGAAAATACAGGCAGATTGGGGAAAAAGTCTGGATAGGGGCAGGGACTAAGGTAGCTGATACAGCCCGTCTGTATGGGCCTGCCCTGTTTGGCGAGAACTGCGAGATCAGGCCCAATGCCTATGTCAGGGAAAATGTGTTGGCAGGTGATGGGGTGGTTCTGGGCAACGCCAGCGAGGCTAAGCAGGTGATCCTTTTTTCAGAAGTGCAATTAGCCCACTTTAATTACGCTGGTGATTCCATTCTAGGCCGAGGGGCCCATCTAGGCGCGGGTGCAATCATATCTAATTTTAAGACCACGAAAGAAAATGTTAAGGTTAGACTGGACGGGAAGACAATTGAGACAGGTTTGCGCAAGTTTGGAGCGATCCTTGGTGATCAGGTTGAAGTAGGGTGCAATGCAGTATTAAACCCCGGCACCCTGATCGGCCGGGGTTCGATTGTCTATCCTTTGACACCGGTGCGGGGAAGCATACCTGCGCAAATGATCTGCAAAGCCCCTGGTGTTTTGGTGCCCTATCGCCCTAATTAGCCACGAGATCCGTATAGCCTTGTGAACTGATTGCGGGCAGGGTCAAAGTAAAGGTTGTCTCCTCGGGCGAGCTTTGATAGGTGAGGGTTCCCTTAAGTTCACCGGCTATATCCTTGCAGATCACCAGTCCCCAGCCGTGATTGCCTGTGAGATCCTTTTTGGTCGTCATTCCCCCGCGGAACATCTTCTTGCCAACCAAGGGCGGGATCTCCGGCCCATTGTTTTTTACAGCAAGGATTCTCTCGCCTTTAGGCCCAAGTGTCCAGGACAAAATGACCTTGGGTTCAGCTTCTTTAGAGACCGCGTTAAAGGCGTTATTTACCAAGTTAATAATCAGTTTAGGAAGCAGACGCTGCTCCTTAAAACAGGAGGGAGGATCTGCTTCTATGTTCACTTCAAAATCGATCTGGCGATTTAGGGCTTCCATTTGCTTTGATTCTAAGACCGTGAGCCAGGCATCATCGGGCAAAGTTGCATAATTATTGCGATCAGCCAGCTTGGCTGAGCTATAGTTTATGCAGGTCAAGGCCTCTTTAACTTTACCCATTTGCAGATAGGTGGAGATCAGGGTCAGGTCGTTCACAAACTCGTGGCGCTCTTCGCGCAGGGTTTTCATTACAGACCTTTGCACCGCATTTTGCTTGAGGTGGTATTGGAGAGACTTCCCGGTTTTTTCGTTCTCAGTCATGTAACGATGAAGTGTGAAGAAGGTAAGGGGCATGCAAAAGAGGCAGCCTGACAGAAACAGTGAGGAACAGGTAGAGACTGAGCCCAGAGCTGGGCTGAGCAGGAAACAACTCGCCCCAATGATTCCGTAGGCTGCGAGCCAATAAATGGCATTTTGCCCGCTCTGTTTCTGCTCGGCTCCCTGCTGCCGGTTACGAAAGTCTCTTAGACCAAAGTAAATGGCCAGGAGCAAAATAGGCACATAGGCTCCGCGCTGTAAGCCGCTTAAGCCTGCGAAGAATGATTCCTTAACTGTAAGCGTCTGATGAGAGTAGGTTCTGAACAAGGGTTCAAGGATGGTTTCCCCCAGAGCACCCAAGGCGGGGGTCGTGAGGTAACAGGCGAGACCGTCGGGGAAAACCTCTATCTTGAAGACCCACACGAAAAACAGCAAGTATGTAGTAGAGACAAAGAGAAACTGAAGGGCTGTACTAGGAAGCAGATAGGTGCACAAAACGATAGAGGATGTTTGCAGCAGCGCAAAGGATACTACTTTCCACCAGTCTGGTTGATAACCAAACAAGCGCAGACTGACGATAATTTGCAGCCCTCGGAAACAGAGAAAAAACAGGACTTCGATAAGCAACATTACGTCAGATTCCTCCCGGTTGTGATGAGCTTCACTTATGGTAGTTCGACGCAATGTGCGGTATACCTACTCAAAAAAATATCAAATTCCCTTTTTTCGGCAATTATTTTGCCAGAACCTCCCTAGCAGGCGAAAGACGGTGCAGAAAACGCAGATTTCACTTTGTTAAATTGAATTAATCGCTTTTCAGCAAGGTTTGCAGCAAGCTCCAAAAGTCAGCCA
Organism: Bacillota bacterium; assembly: GCA_012520315.1. Classification (GTDB taxonomy): domain Bacteria; phylum Bacillota; class Limnochordia; order Darwinibacteriales; family Darwinibacteriaceae; genus UBA5420. The sequence continues at coordinate 7,095 of JAAYOM010000069.1, forward strand.
GTCCGGCACCGTCTGGAAAAAACACCTGCGCGCCGGTTGGGCTTCCTCCGCCGCGGCCCCCTAGAGGCTGGGCTTGTTCCTTAATCAGCTGTCCTAGGTGCAGATCTTTCCCTTGGTTGTGGGCCAGCACCAGGCGCTGATCAATTTTGATGACCACGGTTCCGTTCGCCAAGTTTAAAATCGAGCGGGCCAACTGCTGAGCCTCTTCGATGGAAGCAGTACTGTCTTCGATGAAAAAGGGGCTGTTGCCTTGTTCAACAATTTCTTGGGCCCTGTAACCTATGAGTTCAGCTTTCAGTGCTTCAACCTGCCCCGCCAGTTCATGTCTGCGTTCGATCTCTAGGGCGATGCGACTGTGCAGTTCTGTTTCGGGCACGGCTAAAAGGCCGACTAAGTTGGTGCAGATCTCGTGTTTGCGTCCATAATCCCGGAGGGCCCGATCGCCGCAGAGAAAATACACGCGGGTCATCCCCTTATATTTTTCCCACCTGATTATTTTCACAAGGCCAATTTGACCTGTGCTCTTGACGTGTGTTCCCGAACAGGGTGAGTAGTCGAATCCTTTGATCTCCACAATGCGCAGATCTCCTTCAAGATCTGGGATTTTGCGGAGGGGGACTGAGGTATGCTGTTTTGGACTTAGCGTATAAGTGAGCAGGGGCAGATTGGCGAAAATGACCTGATTGGCTCTGGTCTCTACCGCGCTTTTCTCCTGACTGGACACAGATGGTGTCCCGATGTCGATGCTGCAGTATTCTTCCCCTAAGTGAAAGGACTCGGTACGGTAACCATACTCATCTTCGAACACTGCAGAGAGGAGATGCTGACCGCTGTGCTGCTGCATATGGTCAAGGCGGCGGTTCCAGTCCAGGACACAGAAGGCTTTGCCCTCTAAAGGTTGGGGGAGGACATGGAAAATCACCCCATCCTGCTCGAAGACATCGATGAGGGGCACGCCGTTAATGGAGCCAAGATCATGGGGCTGGCCTCCCCCTGTGGGATAGAAGATGGTTTCTTCCAGAACAATACAGTGCCCCTCGGCATCCTGGCAGCTGGAGATAATCTGAGTCTCAAGTTCTTGCATCCATGGATCAGTATAATAACGTCGGATAAGAATCACTCGCTTTCTGCTTAGAGGGTTGCTTCAACATGGGGCTTTTTGAACAGGCCGAGTTTAGTGAAGACAAAGGGAGCGCCCAGTGTGGCCCACATTCCTAAAAATCCGTAGCGGATCACATAGTCAATGCCGCCCGGCAACCAGCTGACCAGCGGTTTAAGGACTATACGCAACACGAAAAGGACTGCCAGGCCAAGGATGAGTTTGAAAATATTTTGCCACAGGGCGGCATCTTCTTTAAATTTCACATAGCGCAGTTCCAAACGATAACCAGGCAGCGCCCCAAGGAGGAATCCTGCCGTCATGGGCCCGTCTCCCTGCGGATGCAGCAGATAAAGGATGACTGCAGCACAAATTGAGCCGATCATCCAGTGCTTGAGCGGGATCTGCTCCAGATCCGCCTTGGCTATAAACGAGTAGGCAATCAGCAGAATAATGCCGATGCCAAGCCCGCCCAAGATGTCAATGGGCCAGTGTACGCCTAGATAAATCCGGGATATACTGACAAGAAGAATCATCAGCGCCGCCCCAAGCCAGGCCAAAGGTCTATTGAGCTTCAGGGCCAGAAACCCCCAAAAGGCAGTACTGCCCTGGGCGTGCCCGCTTGGAAAGGCATAGCCTTCCTGTTCCACAAGGCGCAGTTCTTGGGGAGGGCGTTCAGTCATAAAGATGTGTTTGACACCTGAATTCAGATACGCTGAAAAGATAAAGAATGCGGCAAAACGGAAGCCGAAGCGTTTGTTAATCATCCAGTAGACAATCGGTATGGCAAACATATAAAATTCCAGCGAACCAAGGGAGGTAATGGCAGTAAAGAAGGCGGTCAAAGCCGGGCTGGCAAACTCTTGCGCCCAGAGAATAAGACTCAAATCAGCCAATAGAAACAGCTCCTTTTGTCCAAGTTATCATTAGTATTCTAAGTTGGTGGAGTTAGTCCTCCCTTGGCTGGGATAAAGCAGGACTTTCTGCCTGGGAGGGGAAGATTAGGCGAGGAGGTGAATCCAGCTTGAAGATTAAAGAACCGGTCAATGCCCTCACCCATTTTGCCATGTTTCTAGCCGGCATAGCCGGCCTG
>JAAYOM010000070.1 GCA_012520315.1 Bacillota bacterium
GAATCAGGTAACTAAGAAGTTCGGAAGTTTTACAGCTTTAGACGGAATTGATCTTGAAGTTGGACAAGGTGAGATTTATGGCTTTATCGGCCCCAATGGCGCTGGCAAGACTACCACAATTCGCATTCTGCTTGGAATATTGCAGGCAACCTCAGGTACAGCCACAATTTTCGGCCAAGATGCCTGGCGTGATGCTGTGGAAATCCACAAACGGATTGCCTATGTGCCCGGCGAGGTGAATTTATGGTCTAATCTTACCGGAGGCGAAGTAATCGATCTCTTTGTCAAACTCCGTGGTGCCAATGGCACGAGCCGCAGAGAAGAGCTGATTCAGCGTTTCGACCTAGATCCTACGAAAAAATGCAGCACTTATTCCAAAGGCAACCGCCAAAAAGTAGCCTTGATTGCAGCCTTTGCCTCTAATGCTGACTTGTATATCCTGGATGAACCAACCTCCGGCTTAGATCCCTTGATGGAGCAGATTTTCCAGGAGTGTGTCCGTGAAGTGAAGGCAGCGGGCAAGAGCGTCCTCCTCTCCAGCCACATCCTCTCTGAAGTAGAGAAACTCTGTGACAAAGTCAGCATTATTCGCCAGGGTAAAATTATCGAAAGCGGCACTCTGCAGGAGCTGCGCCATCTTACCCGCACCCGGGTTCAGGTGGAAACCGCAAGGCCGATCCCAAACCTTGCTGAGCTGGAAGGCATCCACGATCTCAATAATGTGGAACGCAGCGTTATCTTCCATGTCGATACCGACAAGCTAGGGCAGGTGATCAAAGAGATCAGCGAGTATGAAATCTTGAGCCTGGAAAGCACTCCCCCCACCTTAGAGGATCTGTTCATCCATCATTACCGTGATCAGCGAGGTGGGCTGCGGTGACACAATTTACAAATCTCCGGACATTAATGGGCTTTGTCTGGCGGCGTGACCGAGTACGGATTCCAGTCTGGATCGTTTCACTAGTTGCCATTACACTGGCTGTGGCCATAAGTTTTCCCGAGCTTTACCCTCCAGGGCCAGAGCGGGACATTCTGGCCGAAACACTGAAGAATCCTGCCATGACAGCTATGCTCGGTCCCGGTTATGGACTGGACAACTATCACATCGGCGCTGTTATGGCCCACCAGATGCTTCTTTTCTCTGCGATTGCAGTTGCGATTATGAACATCCTTTTAAGTATCCGCCATACCAGAAGTGACGAAGAAGCTGGGCGTATAGAAGTAATTCGTTCTCTGCCCGTGGGCAAGCTGGCTAATGCCGGTGCAACTTTTTTAGTTCTGGTCATCGTCAACCTTGCCTTAGCCGCAATCACAGGCGTGAGTCTGGGTGTTTTAGGACTGGAAGGGATGGATCTGGCCGGTTCCCTCCTCTATGGCTGCGCCTTGGGAGCAACAGGGATTTTCTTTGCCACTGCTGCCATCCTGATTGCCCAGCTGACAGAAACCGCACGTGGTGCCCTGGGGCTATCCTTTGCCTTGCTAGGTGCCGGCTACCTTTTGCGGGCTGTTGGAGATTTGGGCAGCGAAGGCCTTTCCTTGATCTCCCCTTTGGGATTGATCCTCCGCACTAAGGTTTATGTGCAAAATGCTTGGTGGCCAGTGGTCCTTCTGGGAGCCGCTTCTGTCATCGTTATTCTACTCGCCTTCCGCTTAAACTCGATGCGAGATTTGGAAGCAGGTTTCATTGCGGCCAGACCAGGTTCGAGCACTGCTTCGCCCTTCTTGCAGAGTCCCCTGGGGCTGGCGTTGCGCCTGCAAAAAACCACAATTATCGGATGGACGCTCGGCATGTTTGTGCTGGGAGTATCCTACGGATCAATCTTTGGAGAAATTGATGCCTTCTTCCAGACCAGCGACATCTTTGAGCTCCTCCTTCCCATGATGGAAGGATTCTCATTGACAGACCAGTTCACTGCAACCTTGCTGGCGGTAATGACTATGATTGGCCTGATTCCGGTCTTGCTGATCATGCTCAAGTTGAAATCAGAGGAACAGGCCAACCGCACCGAACATTTGCTGGCCCGGGCGGTTTCGCGCCGAACACTGATGGGCAGCTATCTTATTATCAGCCTCTGCTTGGCAGTTCTTGGCCAGATTGTGTCGGTATTGGGCCTATGGTCTGCCTCCGCGGCAGTACTGGATCAGCCGCTCAATCTAGCTTCTATACTCAAAGCCGGTCTGGCCTATGTGCCAAGCATGTGGCTTATGCTTAGTTTGGCTGTGCTGATGATTGGTTTTGCACCGAAGCTGGCCAATTTGATTTGGCTTTATCTAGGCTACACCTTCTTTGTCATCTATTTCGGCGGCCTGCTCCAGCTGCCGGAGTGGCTGAGCAAAACCACACCCCTTGGCTTTGTGCCCAACGTCCCTATGGAGCCAATGAGTTCATCCCGCATAGCAGTCATGGTGCTGGCTGCCTCTATCCTGCTTGCTCTAGGGATGGTTGGTTATGAGCGAAGGGACATTTACGGCTAAGATCAACTAAGGAGCTTGGGTCGCCCCAAGCTCCTTTCACTTTCCAATTTCACACTACTTTATGCAAAGCGATAAAGCCAAGCACTGCGGTGACAAACTCATCCATCTTCTCGTAGAAAGATGCATGGCCTGCGCCTTCGATAATCACCATCTTAGAGCCTTCAATACGTTCCTGGATCTTTTTCATTTCATAAACCGGCGTAATTATGTCCCGAGTGCCTGCAATCAACAGCGTAGGCACTTTAATTGCATGAATCTGATCTAAGATATCGAAGTTCTTCGAACTTCTCGACAAACGCTGCAGCGACTCAAAATACTCCTTGGTGAGGATCTGATCAAAAAGTACTTCCCGTTCTTTCAGCCACTCCCAGTTGCGGTTATAAAACTCATCGGAGTAAATAAAGGGCATGCTGAGTTTAAAAAATACCTCTCCACTGTTGGTTGCGGCAGAGTACTCCCAGATATCACTGGCCGCCTGCAGAAACCTTGTAACCTGGGCCACTGCATTGGGCAGTATCAGTGTTGACAGGTATTCAGGATAGCGCAGAGCAAATATCATCGCTACCATCGCCCCGTAAGACACGCCCAGCAGATGAACCTTTTTTATGCCCAGTTCATCAAGTAATTCCTTGAGATCATCCACATGAATAGACACATCATAGTCCTCTTTATACGGGCTCGAAAAACCCATGTCGCGAAAGTCGAGCCTTAAGAACTGGTAGTTGTTTTGCTCTGTCAGTACAGGCACAAATTCATTCCAGCTCAATGTATTCATCATGATTCCGTTGAGGAAAACAATGGTCTCCTCGCCGTTTCCATCCAGACTGTAGTTAAGCTCTACGCCATTGACCTCCACTTTAGGCATAGCAAGATACCTCCTTTATCACTAAGCTACGATCAGTGCTGTTAACTCATCAAGCCGATCTACAAAGGGGGAGTGTCCGCACTTGTCCCAAATCACCAGCTGGGCATGTTCACCTATACATGCCTGGGTGAACATTGCGGCATCTGCCGGAACTAACAAGTCATCCTTGCCATGGGCGATTATTGTTGGCACCTGAATCTTGTAAATTTCTTCCGTGCCCATGGATAAGCCATTGAACGAACCAGTCATATTGAACTTGGCGACAAGATGATACACTTCCGGCATACTTCTCTGCAGCAGTGTTTCTTCTACATGAACCGCGAACACCTCTGGCTCGGGCTTCTTCACGTTATAGATGGCAGAGTCCCAAAGGCGATAGTAAAAATCCTTATCGCCGATCGCAGCAGCCCTCGCTAACTCCTGTTTGGTAGAATCGGTCAAGATCGCCTGCTTGCTTGTGAGCTTCACACGCTTGCCTGCCTCGTCCAGAGCATAGGAATGGTAACCGCTGACCGGGATAGCGCCCACCAAGAAGAGACGATTCACCATATAACCGTAGCTCGAGGTAAACAGCAGACTTACCGCTCCGCCCATGGACCAGCCCAATAAGTCAAATGTCTTTAGATTCAAAGCATCAGCAAACAACTTGAGATCGCCTGCAAAATCCCTAAGATCATCTAAAGGCCTGTTATAAGTCGAAGTTCCGCTTCCCCGCAGATCTACGGCATAAACGGTAAAGGTGTCGGGAAGTGCCTGAATCAGTTCAGCGAAGAATTTTGAGCTGGCCAAATTGCCATGGACTAGCACCAAAACCCTTTCTCCCCCGGCATAGTGCCGATAGCCCAGCGTCTCTCCATTAGGCAGTGTAATGCGCTTTAGCTTAATGTCCTTCATTCTACCCACCCCTTTTTGGAACTAGACTCCCAGGTAAGCCCGTCTAATGTGTTCATCCTCCGAGAGCTCCTCGATGCTGCCTTCCATAGCAATCCGCCCATTTTCCATCACATAGCCTCGATCGATAACTTTCAGCCCCTGGCGGACATTCTGCTCCGCGAGGAGAATCACCATGTCGTCCTGTTTGATTCGGTTCAGGATTTGAAACATCTCCGTTACCAACGAAGGCTGCAGCCCCAAGGAGGGTTCATCGAGGATCAACATCTTCGGACGGGACATTAAGGCGCGTCCGATCACCAGCATCCTCTGCTGTCCGCCGCTCATGGTGCCTGCAAGCTGCTTCTCACGTTCTTTAAGAATCGGGAAGAGGCTGTAGACATACTCGATAGTTTCATCCATCTTCGCCCGGGCATGGGGAATATAGGCTGCACCTAGCCTTAGATTTTCTTTTACTGTCATTGCGGGGAAGAGTTCCCTGTTCTGCGGAACAACCACAATGCCGCCTCGGGCAATGGTATGGGTTTCCTGATTGTGGATAGGTACGCCGTCAAATGTAATCTCGCCGCTCTTGGCCTTCACAACCCCCACAATGGCGTTGATCAAGGTGCTTTTGCCCGCACCGTTCGGGCCGAAAACTCCAACCACTTCATTATTTCCGATGTTCAAGGACAAGTTCCAGATGACCTGAATCCTGCCATAGGCCACATCTAGGTTTTTTACCTCCAGCATACTACTCCTCCTTCCCCAAGTACGCTTCGATAACCCGCTCCTGTTTGGCTACCTCTTCATAGCTGCCCTCAGCGATGATCGCGCCGCCATCCAGTACAATGCACCTTTGGGTAAGCTCCCTGACCACTGCCATAATGTGCTCTACCACAATGATGGTCAGCTGCCTTCTTTGCAGCTCCCTGACAACTTCAATCATCTCAGCGGTCTCATCTGCATTCAGTCCCGCCATCAGCTCATCCAGGAAAAGCAAATCCGGCTTGGAGGCAAGGGCTCTGCCGATTTCAATCTTCTTTAAATCCAGTACTGTAAGGTTATCGATGGAACGGTCGACATTTTTTAAGCCAATCAGATCGCAGATCTCGTAGGCATACTCCCTAGCCTCGGCAAGATGCATACCCTGTCCGAACAGTGCTCCAATCATGACATTTTCCAATGCGGTAAAATGGTCAAGGGGACGTACGCTCTGAAAGGTTCGGGCAATACCTAGATGATTTCTTTCATGGGTGCTCAGTTTATTAATCTCCTGGCCTTTAAAGTAAATCTGGCCGCTTGTTTCTGGAAAGATCCCAGCAACTAGGTTAATGACCGTCGTTTTTCCCGCCCCGTTTGGACCGATGATTCCCAGGATTTCGCCCCGGGAGGCCGAAAAGGAGAGGTCGCGCACTGCCAAAAGTCCACCGAAACGTTTTTCCAGACCTCTAGTCTCTAAGACTGGCACTGTCTACACCTCCAACCTGCATTTTCCTGGTAAATAGTTTTGCAAAGGCCCTTGTGATTCCCTGCGGCATAAACAGCACCACCAGAACAATGATAATGCCGTACACTATCAGGTGGCCATAGGGCATGATCAGCTTCAAGTACTCAGACACCAAACCTAACAGGACAGCCCCCACCACTGGACCAATGGTAGAATACACCCCACCTACCAGCGCCATAGCCAAGGGAAGCAGCAGGAAGTTCATGGAGAATGTTGCTTCAGGCTGCACAAAGGCGTACTGCTGAGCATAAAAAGCCCCAATCACGCCCTGAATGGTAGAGGTAAGCACAAAGATAAAAAGCAGATACTTGAAAACATCGATCCCGCTGGATCTGGCTGTAATTTCATCGTTTCTGATGGCGTTGATGGCATAGTGGGTCTTGCTCTTGCTCAGCCATACAGAGATAGCAATCACAGCTAGGGCTAGACAGTAAATCATCCAGTAGTTCTTGCCGGGATCCCCGTTAAACAAAGCCCTCGGCAAGACGGTACCGCTGGCCCCGCCTGTCAGCCTAGGCAGGTTTCTGATAATAACAGAAAAAACTGTGGTTAACGCCAAGGTTGTAATGGAGAAGTAGATTTTCCTCAGTCTAAGTACGCCAAACCCTAGGAAAAAGGCCAGAAGGCCCGCAAATGCTCCTCCCGCGGCGATACTCACCAATGGATTCAAACCAGCTTTAGCCACCAGCAATGCGGAAGCGTAGGCGCCAAGGCCAAACAATCCGGCAGTTCCATAGGAGAGCTGTCCTGTCCTAAGCATAATATCCCAGGTGAGAGCTAGGGACATGTAGACAAAGATTGTGTTAAACACACTGAGAAAGTAAGGGCCTGCAAAGAGAGGTAGACTAGCCGCTGCAATGACAAATGCCGCAACAATCAACATAGCTTTATTCCGCATTATCTTCTACCCTCCCTAATCGCTCTGGTCATAATGACCAAGATAAGTACTCCAAAGAAGACCACGTCTGACCAGCCGCTGCCGCCGGGAATGGCATTGACAACCGCCTCGAAAATACCAAGGGCGATTCCAGCCAGTAAAATGCCGTTCAGATTCCCCAAACCGGCCATTGCCGTCAGGGCAAAGGACTTCATCGTGTAAGGGGTTCCAGCCCCTGGGAAAATAGATACTCGGGGAACCATAAATACTGAGGCCAAGCCTACGATGGCTATGGACAGACCGAAGACAAAGAGGTAGACAAAGCTGACATTGATGCCGACAATCGAGGCACCCCGCGGATTCTGTCCCACTGCAAATGTGGCCTGCCCTAAACGGGTCTTTTTCAAAAACAGCTGGAGGCCGACCAGTACGGCAACGGCAATCAGCAAGTAGAGAAACTCATAGGTCCCGAACCTTATCCCCGCCAAAGTGGTGGAAGAATATGAATAGGTGGTAAAGACCCCCCTGGGCTGTGTAGTGTAAATACTCTTAATCAACTCACTGATCACCAGAGAGATGCCGAATGTAATCAGCAGTTGGCTGAGATGTCCCGCTTTCAGCACATGTTTGATTGTCAGTAAGTAAACTGCAACGCCCACAACGGCCAATAAGAGTGTAACCGGTACAGTTGATAACATTGGATCGACGCCAAAACGGCTAAAAAGAACAAAGGTTGCATACATACCTACAGTTAGAAACTCACCATGGGCTAGATTCAGCACTCCTAAAATACCTAGAATAAGAGCAAGAGGCAGCGCTATTACAGCATACAGACTTCCCCTTTGAATTCCATAGATTAGCGCATGAGGTTCCCAAAAACCAATAACGATTGCTGCTATAACTAGCAGGGCAATAAACAGATATTGCTTCTTTGATGCAGCAGCCAGCATACCTACCCCCCCAATTTCCTAGTGAAGTACAGCCGGGCCTAGGCCCGGCTGTAAGCGTGACAGTCTACTACCTATCGACCAAATGGGTATTTAATTTCCGATGTAGCATACTCAAATGGCCAGATTACATGTTGCTCTCCATCGATATACTGGAGGATTTTCTGGCTTGTAAAGCCCTGATTAGAGATGATGTTGCTCGGTTCAATCTTCAGTACAGCACCGATTGGAGATTCGTACTCGATAGTGCGAAGCGCTTCGATCACAGCATCCTTCTCCAAAGTCCCAGCAGCCTTGATGGCTTCAGCCAGAAACATAATGTTGGTATAGCCTAGCGGTGCGAAATAAGTTGCCGGCTCGTGGCCATGCATCTTAATGTACTCGTTCCAGAAATGGTTGGAAATCTCGCTGACTTCCTTGAGGGCAGGCGCCCACATGCCGTAGAGAATTACTCCATCGGACAGGGGATTGTCACCAAAATTGGCTGGCCATCCTGGAGGTGCTCCGACAAAAAGCGGAGGTTCAAAGCCCAGTTCCATAGCTTGGGCTACCATCGGAACAGCGTCAGCGTCATAACCAGCCCAGATAAAGAGGTCTGGGTCAAAGTCCATGGCCTGTCTCAGCATGGCACGATAGTCGCCGCCGCCTAGAAGTGCACTGGTAAAGGAAGCACCGGCAAAGTCATTGAGAATTTGTCCGTACGGTCCTTCGCCGTCTTTGGCTGCTTCATAGAGATCCAAATAGGCGAGGTAAGAGTCAGTACCGAAGGCACCCTCTTCATAGGCTAAGAAGATTCTGGATGCACCGATCTCAGGATGTGCGTTGGCAATGTCTGTCCAGCCTTGACCATAGCTGGCGCCCTGTTGGTAATCCCACGGATGCAGGTGGAAGTACCAATCTGCATCTGGCCCCATAGCAATCTCAACTTGGTGAGAAGCTGCTCCCATCCAAACTGTGATCTTCTCGTACTTTTTCAGGGCTGGAACTTGGGCCAGGTGAACACCGCTGCCCATGCCGCCGACGAAAAAGTCCACATTGTCAACAGTAGCCAAACGATCGATGGCTGCTGCACCGATTTCCGGGCGCATTTCATCGTCAACTACAATCAGCTCTACCGGACGTCCCAAAAGTCCGCCGGCCTCGTTGATTTCTTTAACTGCCAATTCCATAGCACGAGTGGTCTGGAACCCGGTAATGTCACCAAGCGGGTTTACAGCACCAAATTTAATTGGCTCTGCGGCGAGACTCACACTTGACAGCATCAAGGCAGCAATCAGCAATAAAACACTAGCTAGACTGATTTTTTTCACGATAATCCTCCTTTTTATATCCGATTCTTTCAAACTTTCCTGCGATCAGATGGTTCCCCTGTTTCTACCACCCCTTTTCACTCTTCTTCCGTATTTTTAACTTTAAACGATCGTAGTTACAAATGAGTTACAAACGTAAATTAATATGTGATTTAAAACACAATTCGTAGACAACCTACCACAACTGAATTCTTTCCGCCTCTGCCCTCAGTTCACTGCGGTAATCAGGATGGGCAATATTAATTATCGCTTCCACCCTATCCCTGACAGAACGCCCCTTTAGATGGGCAATTCCGTACTCGGTAACAACATAATCAATGTCATTTCTACCCAAGGTGACCTTGGCACCTGCCGGCAGCTGGGCCACAATAGTGGAAATCTCGCCCCGTTTTGCTGTGGAACGTAGGGTAATAATCCCTTTGCCTCCTTCAGAACGCTGAGCTCCCCTGTGAGTATCGGCCTGTCCGCCTGTTCCGCTGTAGTGCCTGTTGCCGATTGCTTCAGAACAAACCTGCCCAGTCAAGTCAACCTGGAGGGCGGTGTTGATGCTGACCATCTTGTAGTTCCGGCCAATGATGCAAGGATCGTTAACGATATTGCCCTGCTGGAATTCAACGGCAAGGTTGCGATCAATAAAATCATAGAGCTTCTTTGTTCCCAGGGCAAAGGTGCCTACCATTTTACCCCGCCACAGACTTTTGCGCCGGCCTGTGATCACACCTGCATCAAAGAGATCGACCATGCCGTCTGTAAACATCTCGGTATGAATTCCCAAATCTTTTTTCCCAGTAAGGGACTGGGCAATAGCATTGGGGATTCCGCCTATGCCAAGCTGCAGAGTTGATCCATCTTCAATCATGTCGGCAATGTAATTGCCGATAATACGCTCTTCTGCCTGGGGTTCCACCACAGGGATTTCCAAAAGCGGGGCGTTGTGCTCCACCAGATAATCAATTTCGGAAATATGCACATGGGTATCACCAAGGGTCCAAGGCAGGTTTTCATTGATTTCCAGGATGACTAGGTCAGCCTCTTCTACCATCATCTTTTCATAGGTCAAACCGAGCGATAGCGAGAAGAAGCCCCGTTTATCCATGGGAGATGCTGTTCCCCAGAAAATGTTGATCTTATCGTTAGCCAGCTTCTTTTTGCCCGCTTCATGCAGGTTGTTCGGTATATAGGTCACGTTCCCATGTGGATGATTAGCTCTGTCTCCAGGTCCGTAAAACCAGGTTTCGTTGATAAAACGCCCTTTCATCTCAGGCTTTAAGATGTCATAATCACCCATCATCAAGCAGGAAACCAAACTTACATTCTCTAATTCATCTTTGCGGCCCTCTAACCCTTTTAACAAACCCTGGGGTTCAGAGGCAGCCATGGCAGTGCAGACCTTCTGGTTGGACTGGACCATGTTCACCGCTTCTTCAATGGAAATATGCTTTCTTTTATATAACTCCCTTACATCCACAATCCTATCCTCCTTACGAGACCTTAGCCAATCACCAGTCCGCCGTCGACGCTGAGAATTTCTCCGTTCACATAGGCCGCTTCATCGGAAGCCAGATACAAGTAGGCGTAGGCAATATCTTCCGGCTGACCGAGCCTTTTGAGCGGTGTTTTTTCTTTCAGGCTTTCCAAAAGTTTCTCGGGCACTGTATCCATCATAGAAGTCATGGTATAGCCAGGTGCTACCGCATTAACCCTGATACCGCGGGGTGCCAGCTCCTTGGCCCAGGTCTTTGTTAATCCTATGACACCAAATTTGGTAGCTGCATAGTTGGATTGACCCATGTTGCCATACAGTCCCACAACAGATGTGGCATTGAGAATTACTCCCTGGCCTTGATCCATCATAACTTTGGCAGCCAGTTTGGAGCAGTTAAATACGCCTTTCAGATTAACATTGATAACCCGATCCCATTGTTCCTCAGTCATCTTAACCAGCCAGCCGTCGGCTGTGATTCCGGCATTGTTGACCAGAATGTCGATTCTCCCGAATCGTCTTAGAGTCTTATCCATCAGTGCCTGAACATTCTCCTCATCAACCACATCGACCTTGCAGAAAAATGCTTCGGCACCGCTTTTGGTAAGCTGCTCCGCTACTTGTGCGCCCCTCTCCTGGTCAAAGTCGGCCACAACCACCTTGGCCCCTTCCTTGGCAAAAATCTCGGCAGTTGCAGCCCCTATACCATTGGCAGCGCCTGTAATAATTGCAACTTTGTCCTTTAATCTCATCTAAGTTACCTCCTTCGATTTTGTCCGTTCTGCTCCTAACCCCATCTAATTACGTTTGCGGCCCAAGCATAGCCAATGCCGGCAGCAATCATAGATATCACTGTTCCGTCTGTGACTTTCCCAGCCTCCAGTCCTAGGTGGAGGGAGAGAATCTGGTCAACCTGGCCCAAATGACCGTAGTCGCTCAAGTATGTGGTCTGGTCATGAGTAAGGCCTAAGGTTTCCAGCATGTATTCGTTCATCGACCGCTTAAAGTGCAGTACTGCCAGGTAGCCCAGTTCTTCTTTGCCCAGGTTTGACTTTTCAAAAGCCCTGTCAATGCAGTGGAACCAGTTAGGCATAGATACTTCATTTAGGCGGTTTTTCATAAACTCTACATCGAAAATCTGTAAAGACTTATAAGCTTGATCGAGATTCTCGGCAGTGATTGGATGTTCGGTTCCCCCGTACTTTACCCCCGCTGTGCGGGCTAAAGAGCCATCCGTCATGATATGCGTCCCCAAGAGCAGGTTCTTTCCGTAGTTCTTCCTGAGGATCATTGCGCCGCCGCCGGCCCCCAGGTTGTACATCATCGACATCGCCTTGTCGGTGTAATCCACAAAATCACCATTGCGGTAGCCGCCAACGACCATGACTGTATTTACATCTTCATCTGCAATCATCATATCCTTGGCGATCTTCATGGCCGCCACAGTGGTGCAGCATCGCTGCTGAAGGTCTATGGCCCAGGCATTTGTGGCGCCGATTTTCTCCTGAATATAAATGCCGGATGTAGTGAGGGGGTATTCTTTCCACTCTTCACCAATACACAAAACCAAATCGATTTCCGCAGGATCAATCCCCGTTCTCTCCAGGGCATCCAAACCTGCCTTTACTCCCATCTCCTGGGTGCCGTCCTCGGGCCCGGGAATTCTCTTGCTGTAAATTCCCAGTTTTTCTTTGACAGCTTCTTCTGACCAATAACCTTTAGTAGCCTCTGAAATTTCTTTCGCTGTCATCACCTGGTCAGGCAGGTAAATCCCGGTTCCAACGATACCAACGTTAATGTCTGTGGGCATACTCATCCTCCTTCTATCCTTTCTGTCGCCTCGCCGA
>JAAYOM010000071.1 GCA_012520315.1 Bacillota bacterium
ATCAAAGGTTTATTTCTCCCTTGCTGCCCCGCAGTTGCCGGTTTTATCCCACATGTTCAGAATACGCCATCCAAGCTATTACTAAGCACAGGTGGAGGGGCGTGTGGTTGGCCATAAAGAGAATTGGCAGATGCCATCCTTGGCATCCGGGAGGTTACGATCCCGTTCCTTAGTTGATTGGAGGACTTTACCTTGATGGATTTTATAGCCGGGGGACTTGGCTGGGTACTGGATCAGATCGTGTCCGTCACCCACAGTTATGGACTTGGCATCATTCTTACCACTATTATCGTTCGGCTGCTGCTTTTCCCTTTAACTCTCAGTCAGAGCAAGAGCATGGTGGCAATGCGCAAGATACAGCCAGAGTTGCAGGAAATTCAGAAAAAGTACGCTAATAATAAAGAAGAACAGCAGAAACAGACCATGGAGCTGTATCAGAAACATAAGATCAACCCCTTAGGCGGATGTTTGCCCATGCTGGTGCAGCTGCCGATTCTGTGGGCATTTTTTCGCGTGCTCCGGGATATCCCGGTTGATCAAACCGCTGTATTTTTAGGCATCTGGACACTTAGTGAAGCAGACCCCTACTACATTTTCCCCATCCTGGCAGCTGCAACTACTTTCCTGCAAAGTAAACTGTCTGCCACAGGTGATATGGGGCAGCAGAAGTCGATGCTGATTGTGATGCCGGTGATGATCGGGATATTCAGCTTGAGCTTACCCTCGGGGTTAGTATTGTATTGGATTACCAGCAATGTGTTTTCCATTGTGCAACAGGCGTGGATCAATAAGTTGTATCCCGTTAATTAAGGGGGCCGTATGATGAAGTCGATTGAAGTGGTCGCTCGGACGGTGGATGAAGCCATCGCCGAAGCGCTTCGAGAGTTGCAAGTGGAGCGTGAAGATGTAGAAGTGACAGTTCTCGAAGAAGGGAACAAAGGATTTTTGGGAATTCTAGGCTCTAAACAGGCTAAAGTGCTTGTTGAAAAGAAAGTGCCTGAATACGAGATTAAGCTAGAGAGAGCCCAGGAGTTTCTCAGGGAACTGCTCGGACATATGGACATTACTCCCAATGTCACTGGTCAGGCAGATGAAGAAAGCGTTAACCTGAGGATTGAGGGTGAAGATTTGGGTATCTTAATCGGGCGCAGAGGCCAAACCCTAGATAGTCTGCAATACATTACCAGCCTAGCAGTGAATCGCCAGGGCGGTGAATGGATTCGGATCAATCTTGACATTGGTGATTATCGTGCCAAACGGGAAGAAACTTTACGGGCGCTTGCCCAAAGGGCAGCTATGAAAGCTGAGTCTTCCGGCCGCAGGGTGGCATTGGATCCTATGAATGCCGCAGAAAGGCGCATTGTCCACCAAGAGCTGCAGGAGTTTGGCGGAGTGATCACCCAGAGCGAAGGCCAGGATCCTTATCGCCGAGTGGTGATTGTTCCCGAATAGGAGAAGTTTAATTACTATGGGCTGTCGGGTGCTGCAAATGAACGAATCACGTTCTTTTTGCACGCCCTTTTTTTGTTCTGTGGTAGAATATGAACCGAGGTGATGGCGATGACAGATTTAACAATTGCGGCTGCAGCTACTCCCCTAGGTGAAGGGGGCATTGGCGTTGTGCGCCTCAGTGGTCCAGATGCTCTTGTGATCGCCGATAAGATTTTTCGGGGAAAGAGGGGCAAACTTATTGATCTAAAAACTTTTCGTGTGCGCTACGGGAAAATAGTAGATCCTGGCACGGAAAAAATGGTCGATGAAGCATTAGCTATAGTAATGCGCGGCCCCCACTCCTATACTGCTGAGGACGTGGTCGAATTGCAGTGCCATGGCGGGGTTGTTGTAGTGCAGGAGGTTTTGTCACTTTGCCTTGCCCACGGGGCCAAGCTTGCGGAGCCTGGTGAGTTCACCAAACGGGCTTTTCTCAACGGACGTTTGGATCTGAGCCAGGCCGAGGCAGTCATAGATATTGTCCGCTCTCCCACTCGCCTTGGTTTAGAGGTGGCTGTTGATCAGCTGGAGGGCAGTTTGAGCCGCCGCATTAACGATTTGCAGGAGCGGCTCTATCAAATCATGGTTCAAGTCGAGGCCAGCATTGATTTTCCTGAAGATGATCTGCCTGACGTAGAAGTTTCTGAGATTGAAGCTGGAATTCTGCTTGCAGTCAAAGAAATTGGGGAATTGATAGCGACAGCTGATGACGGGAAAATCCTGCGGGAAGGCCTAAAGACTGTGATTACTGGCAAGCCTAATGTGGGCAAATCCAGTCTCTTAAACACACTCTTGGATGAGAACCGTGCTTTAGTTACGGATATCCCCGGAACTACAAGGGATACCATTGAAGAGGTTGTGAATCTGCGGGGAATCCCCTTGCGCCTTATTGATACCGCGGGAATCAGGGAGAGCCAGGATGTGGTAGAGCAGCTGGGAGTAGCCCGCAGTTTAGAACTTTTAGATCAGGCAGATTTGGTGCTCCATGTCTTAGACCGGAGCGAGCCCCTTAGCGAGGAAGACTTTGAAGTGTTAAGCCGCACCCGGGAAGCTAGGCGGATTGTGCTTATCAACAAAGTGGATCTCCCTCCCTTGTGGAATGTGGAAGACTTGCGGGATATCGGCAACTCTCCCATTCTAGAAATGTCACTTTTGGTTGACCGGGGGCAGGTTGTCAATCGTCTGGCCGATGTTATCTTGAATCTGGTGGGCAGTGGCGACATCGCCAGTTCGGCAGGTTCCCGGGCCATGATAACTCGCACCAGGCACAAACAGGCATTGCACCAGGCCGAGCAGGCTTTGGGCGAATCTCTGCAGACTTTGCAGCAGGGGCTGCCCTTGGATTTAATTGCAGTAGATCTGTATTCTGCCTTGGAGTACCTGGGGGAAATTACAGGTGAAACAGTGCGGGAAAATGTTTTGGATCGCATATTCGCACAGTTTTGTATCGGCAAGTAGGAGGAAGTGGAAATGGCTCAGAGTTATGACGTGATAGTAGTCGGGGCTGGACATGCCGGAGTAGAAGCGGCACTGGCAGCCGGCCGCATGGGCCGCAAGGTTCTTGTTTTGACCCTGAATTTGGACAATGTGGCCCTGTTGCCATGCAATCCAAGCATCGGCGGCTCCGGTAAGGCTACATTGGTGCGGGAAGTAGATGCCCTAGGCGGTGAGATGGGCAAGAACTGTGATGCAACCCTGATGCAGATGCGTATGTTAAATACTAGACGGGGTCCGGCTGTGCAATCCCTGAGAGTGCAGCTTGACCGCAAGCTGTATCAAAGGCGCATGAAAAACATCTTAGAGACAACTGACAATGTCTATCTAAAGGAAGCCCTAGTTACAGATCTGCTTGTAGAAGGCGGTGCTGTCAAGGGTGTAATGCTGCGCGGAGGTGTCAGGATTCATGCCCCCGTAGTCATTTTGGCAACCGGCACTTACTTGCGCTCCGTTATTCATATTGGGGAATTGCAGTACGAATCAGGGCCCCAGGGCCAGCATACGGCAGTGGAGCTAGCTGAAACCCTTGGCAAATGGCTTCCGGTTGTCCGTTTTAAAACCGGAACACCGCCCCGGGTTAATCTCCGTTCGCTGAACTATGATCGTTTGGAGAAGTTGCCGGGCGATCCTAATATTCCTGGTTTTTCCTTTGAAACAGACAGCCTCAATATTGAGCAGGTTCCCTGCTGGGTGACTTATACCACAGAAGAGACTCATCGGATTATTCGGGAGAACATAAACCGCACTTCTCTGTACAGCGGAGCAATCACCGGAGCTGGCCCCCGCTATTGTCCCTCCATTGAGATGAAGATTGTGGAATTTCCGG
>JAAYOM010000072.1 GCA_012520315.1 Bacillota bacterium
ATAAACATGTCGCCTGGAATAGACCTGTCATCCGGGAACAGTATCACAGCAAAGACGGCCTGTTCAGTACGGTGGAATCCGTCAAATTCCAGCTGAAGCTGGAGCCCTTCATCAACCAGGCTGATCGTGGCAGCAGATAATGCTGTAGACTTCATTTCACCAGCGTGTTCCTGTTTTCAGCAGGCTATTTCTTGTTTTCCCTGACAAACTCGCCGATCCTCTTATCCATGTTGGAAATATGTTTGGTGAGCCAGTCCAGGACCATTTTATTAGCACCTAAAATGGTAGTCAGGCTGCCGCCTGAAGCTTCAAAGTCGTCCTTGAGCTTTTGCAGCTGGTTGATAAATGCTGTATGTGCCTTCTTTTGCTCATCATAGGCTGGATAGGCAATGCTGAGCATGTACTTTTCTTCATCGGCAAAATGCTTCTTGGTGTAGCTGTCCAGATACTGCAGCATTTCCCCTACATATTCTTTCCCTTGTCCTTTTTTTCCAGCATCGAACAGCGCCTCAGCCTTGGCAAACCATTCCTTATGCTGCTCATCAATGAGCTCGATCCCTACAGATAGTGATTCATTCCAGAGCATTATGAAACCTCCCCGTTTGAAATAGTAATAATTTGTCTTATTATATCATTTTTCCATTAAGAAAGCACGGAAATTAGCAGGCAGGGGGTTAAAAGCGGGTAAACGCCCCCCTAGGGACCGGGCAGGAACGGACCTGGAAGGGTAGAAGTTAATAACAGCTCTAAGTCAAGTGTACACGGGCGAAGAAGTCCAAGTAATGGCGCTGTTTGCCACAGGCTATCAAGCAGAAAAAATCAAACACCAACTTTGAAGAGAGGGATGGGAAATGCAGGTGCACGAACTAATTTTGAATGAGGAAAGAGGGGTTAGCCTGACCGCTTTGGTGCAAAGTGTAGGCGGAGAGTTTGGCAGGGTGGTAAAAAGGCCCGCCATCTTGATCCTGCCAGGCGGCGGCTATGCCCATTGTTCAGACAGGGAGGCGTACCCGGTTGCCTTTGCTTACGCTAAGGCGGGCTACCAGGCGTTCATCCTGCGTTATTCGACCGGAGAGCACAAGACCTGGCCCAACCCCCTAAACGACTACGAGCAGGCCATGGAGCTGATCCGCAGCAAGACTGATGAATGGCATGTCTTTCCAGATAAAATCGCTGTTCTGGGGTTTTCAGCCGGCGGACATCTGGCCGGCTGCGCGGCCACTATTAGCAAGAATCGACCCAATGCAGCAATTTTAGGCTATGCTGTCCTGGCCCAGGAAGTTGCCGACGTGTGCCAGAGCGGCATGCCGGTGCCAATCGACGAGGTAGATCAAGATACATGCCCGTGTTTCCTCTTCCACACCCGGGATGATCAGATTGTGCCCGTGAGAGATGCTATCGAATTCCAAAGAGCTTTGCTGGAAAATCATATTTCCTTTGAATCCCATATTTATGCCTATGGAGAGCATGGATTTTCCACCGGCGAAAAGAGCATTCAAAACGGGGAGTTTTGCAGCAGGGTCCCAAATTGGGTGCAGGACAGCATTGCCTGGCTGACCGACATCTTCGGGGAGTTTGGTGACGGCCGGCTGGAAGCACCTGCCTGTCCCCCTAGAACCAACGCTGATCGAGAACCGCATCTGTCCGTAGACTGTACTCTGGCACATTTGAAAAGGCAAACAGGGGCGGCAAGCGAAATTCTCGAACCTCTTTTCCAAGAAATCAGCCTGCCTGAGCATTCGCCGCTCTTTTACAACATGCTGCTTAGGACAATCTTGCGGTACAGGAACATACCTGCAGACAAAATAGGGGAAATAGATCAGGCCCTCAGGTCCATACCGAACCAAATGTAGAGGGATTTGCCTAAAGAGGAAGAAATGCATAAAAACTGGAAGCTGTGATAAGGTAGATCAAGGATAGTCTGCGGGTCGCGAGGATCAGGCAGGCCCAGCGAGGAGGGTTCTTATGATTGAGAGATATAGGAAGATAGCAAAAGAGATGATCATGGCCGGCGTAGAGGCGGCTGATCCCAACAACGCCATCCAGTCACAGGTGCGTGTGGAGGATCAGGTCTTGTATGTACAGGGAGATTCTTATTCTTTGCAGAACTTAGATCGGGTGCTGCTCTTTGGCATAGGCAAGGCTTCCACCCCTATGGCCCATGCCTTTGAACAGATTCTTCGGCCTGACGGCGGATTGGTGATCACCAAAATCGGCGAGGAGATTGATTTGGCAGAGGTAGAGTCCGTCCCCGTCTATCAGGCCCATCACCCTGCGCCAAAACGGGAGAACGTCACTTATGCCACCAAGATTCTAGAGATGATTGACGGCATTTCGGCAGATGAAAAGGTGCTCGTGATTTTCCTAATTTCAGGAGGCGGTTCTGCACTCTTTACTGCACCGCCTGTTGGCATCACCGTGGAAGATATGTACGATCTCAATCAGCTTTTAATGAAGTGCGGAGCAACGATTAGGGATATTAATACCATTCGCAAGCATGTTACCCAGGTCAAGGGAGGCATGTTCGGCAAGCGTGTTTCCGAAAAGGGGGCAACGCTGATCTCCCTGATCCTTTCCGATGTAATTGGTGATGATATGAGCGTTATTGCTTCCGGCCCCACTTACAAGGATGACACAACCTTTTCTGACGCGATTGGGCTTCTGAAGAAATTCAAAATCTGGGATGAAACCCCATCTTCTATTCGGGAACATTTGCAGGCCGGCTTAGAACATCCTGATTGGGAGCCGCCCCGGGAGATTCCCCCTCGCGTTCACAACTATTTGATCGGAAACAACATGAGTGCCCTGCGGGCCGCCAGGGCAGTGGCTGAAAGAGAAGGTTTCAACACCATGATCTTAACTAGCCAAAACCACGGTGAAGCTAAGATCGTGGCCAAGAGCATAATGGCCATTGCCAAAGAAGTACAGGATTCGGGCAATCCCATCCAGCCACCTGCGGCAATTATCCTGGGCGGCGAGATGATTGTCACCTTCGACTGGGAAGACCGGGACGGCTTTGGCCCTAACCGGGAGTTTGTGCTCAGTTCGGCCTTTGAGATCCAGGGGAGAAGAAACATAGTGGTGGCAGGTGCAGATACAGATGGAGTTGACGGAGAGGGCAAGTCCGGAGCTATTGCCGATGGGAACACCATTGCCCAGGCGACCTTGGACCCCCATTGGCATTTGGAGCGGCATGAGGCGGAAGCTTTCTTTGACCATCTAGATGACTCCATAGCCTATTCCAGCAGAACAAATGTGAATGATATTGATGTGATATTGATTGGGGAGAAGTAGATACCAAGCGGAGAGTGCATAACCGGCGCTCGCATTCTATAGGAGCCTGGTTAGTTTTGACGGAGAAAGAAGTTTTTCCTAACCTCAGGGCCTTGCATGCGCAGGCCCTGATTTTTTTGGGCTTTTTCTCCCATTGCCGATAGAGAACGGAGCTTCTGCACCGGAAATCGTATAGTACTCTACCTTCTGTGGCGGATCAGGTGTTTATGGAATAACGCTGGCAAACTAAGAAGGTAATATCTGCCTCTTGTAGAATAGTATGAGGGGGCTTCGGTGCCCCAGGCTGAACTTCCCAGGAATGTGAAATCAGACACTATCCAAGAGGTTCATAGATTTCATCGTTGAAAACGATTGGCTAGTAACGGGGGTATGAGTGTGTCTAAGTTTAGGAGCATTGGGGTAAAGATTTCCCTGCTAATTGCGGGCTTGGTGTTGGTAATCAGTGGTTTGAACGCCTTTCTCGCTTATCAAAACGGCGCATCCGCTGTGGTGGCCGCGGTAGAACAGGCGCTAATTCTCCAGGCAGAAGAGGCCAGCGAGTATGTACGCAGCAGGCTTGAATCACAGCTAACGATATTGGAAACAATAGCGCAGCGGCCAGAGCTCAGAGCTATGAACTGGCTTGGGCAGCGCAATGCACTTCGGGCTGAGGAGGAGCGTCTGACCCAGTTCTTAGCCTTGGGAGTGGTTGATAAAGAAGGAGTCGCCCGCTATACTGACGGTACAACTGCCGACTTAGGCGATCGAGATTATGTGATGCGTGCATTTTCCGGTGAACTTGCAGTATCTGAATTGCTCATCAGCCGGGTGACGGGCGGATTAGTTCTGATGTATGCCGTACCAATCACCGATTACCAGGATCAAATCGCAGGGGTGTTAATTGCCAGGCAAGATGGGGCTATCCTAAGCGACATTACAGATCGCCTGGGCTACGGCGAAAATGGCTGGGCCTTTATTGTGAATGGTGATGGAACCTTGTATGCCCATCCAGATCGGGAGCTGGTTCTCGCCGGAGAGAATGTTTTTGATCCATCATCAGCCTTGCTCTCTGCTGGCAATGCTCTGCAAGAAATAGGGTTGGGCCAGGGCGGACTGATCAAGTTTGCACTGGACGATGGGGAGAACAGATTGGTAGGTTTAGCACCAATAGACTCTACAAAGTGGACTGTAGGGGTAGCTGCCCTGGAGTCTGACGAGCTGCATCGGGTGGTGAGCCTCAGGAACTTTATGCTCGGGTTTGCTGCTGCCATGGTTATTGTTGGCGGCGTGCTCGGCATCGTTTTTGCCAGAGTTGTGGCGGTTCCGCTGCGCCGGGTTCAAAATGTGATCGAAGCTGTTGCCCGCGGCGACTTGACTCAGATTTCCCAAGTTAGGGCCAGAGATGAAGTGGGTATAGTGGCGGACGCGCTAAATGCCACCGTTGCTTCCGTAAGGGAAGCGCTGGGTGCGGTAGCCAAAACAACAGATGAACTGGCCAGCATCAGCCAGGAAATGGCTGCTTCTTCCCAGGAAGTAAGCGCTTCAATTGAAGAGGTTGCCAGTACAACAAATGAGTTTTCCAGTTCGTTAGATATGATGAACACCAACGCCCAGAGCATGAGTGAAGCTGTAGAAGATATCTCTGCCCGGGCAGCAGAGGGAGATCGGGCTATTCTCAACGTTGTAGAGCAGATGAATCTCCTGCGGGACAATACCCGGGTCATGAGTGATGAAGTAGCTAACCTGGGCACCTTGTCAGATGAAATCGGAAAAATTGTTGATGCGATCAGTGCTATCGCAGAGCAGACAAACTTATTGGCCCTAAATGCGGCCATCGAAGCTGCCAGGGCCGGCGAGCACGGCAGGGGCTTTGCTGTAGTTGCGGATGAAGTCAGGAAGCTTGCAGAAGAGTCGGCGCATGCGACTGCAGAGATTACCGCCCTGATTAACCAGATTCAAGAAGGAATATCATCCACTGTCAGCGGCATGAAAAACAGTGCCGATCAGGCAGATGAGGCTTTGGTCAGTGTAGATGACAGCGGCAGGATTCTGCGGAGAATACTCAGCGCAGTAGATGGCATTGTAGGGCAAGTGCAAAGCATCTCGGCCGGAATTGAACAGACTAATGCTGCCGGACATGAGATTTCCAGTGCTACAGAAGAACAAGCGGCATCCATTGAAGAAATCGCCAGTTCTGCCCAGGAGTTGACCAATATGAGTCTCAGACTGCAGGAGTTGGTTGGAAGGTTCAAGCTGAATGCCTAGACGGCTTGTAGATTCTTATAATTGTAAGAGCGCCTTGGCTTAGCCGGGCGCTTTTCGCCTTTCGGCATCGTTTTGCGGAGCAGGAAGTTGGCAAGTTGGAACGAATATTTGCCCCGAACAGCTGCAATAAGGAAGTGTACAGAGATGCAGCAAAGCAAGGGGATTAGGAACATTAGTACTGTTTGAAGGGAGGCTGGAGCAGTGAGTATTGTCATCGCCCTGCTGGCAGTGATCTTGATTATGTTTCTTGTGAACAGAAGAAGGACCAACTACACCTTGGATGTAACGATTGAGCCGGAAGGGGCAGCTAAGATCTCGCAGATTTACTACACTAGGATGTCTGGTTTTATAATCGCAGAGTTTACTCTGCGGATTAAAGAAGGCTACAAAATAGAAAAGTGGACAGGAACATTGCCTAGGCTGGAGGGGTATGATCCGGCGCTTTGGTACGACAGCAAAACGAACCGAGTGCGCCTGGAAATCGACAAGAACGAAAAAATGACCATCCACTTAGGGGCCTGTCCCTCACACAATACGACGAAATTCGGAGAGGAGAACTAATATGTGGCGCGGTTTGATAGAAGAGTTTCGCGCATCTCTCCCGGTTAGTGAAGAGACTCCAGTTGTGACTTTGCAGGAGGGAAACACCCCTCTGATTCCAATTGGGCAAGCCTTGGGCTTGGATTTTCCTGTCTATGCGAAATATGAAGGGTTGAATCCCACAGGTTCCTTTAAGGATCGGGGCATGACCCTGGCTATTTCTAAAGCTAAGGAGGAAGGGGCCAAGGCAGTCATCTGCGCCTCAACCGGCAATACATCTGCCTCAGCTGCGGCCTACGCGGCCCGGGCAAACCTGCCTTGCTTAGTTTTGGTTCCAGAGGGTGCGGTAGCCATGGGCAAGCTTTCCCAGGCCGTTATTCACGGCGCAAAAGTAGTGTCTATTCAGGGGAATTTTGATGCTGCCCTCAGAATTGTCAGAGAATTAGCGGAGAAGGAGCAGATTACTCTCGTCAATTCGCTAAATCCGTACCGCATTGAGGGGCAAAAGACAGCGGCTTTTGAGATCTGCCAGCAGCTGGGCCATGCCCCCACGCACCTTTGCATTCCAGTTGGTAACGCTGGAAACATCACAGCCTATTGGCGAGGCTTTACAGAATATAAGCAAGCGGGCAGGATTGAAGCTGCACCGAAGATGCTCGGTTTTCAGGCGGGTGGCTCGGCTCCGATTGTATTGGGACATGCTGTGGAAAATCCAGAAACGGTGGCCACAGCGATTCGGATCGGCAATCCGGTCAACTGGCAAAGCGCCCTGGCAGCTCGTGATGAGTCAGGGGGACTGATCGAGGCTGTCAGTGATGAACAAATCCTGGCCGCCTATCGCCTCTTGGCATTTAAGGCCGGTATTTTCTGCGAACCCGCCTCTGCGGCGTCAGTGGCCGGTCTGATAGAGCTTTATGAATCCGGCTATTTTGACGGTGATAAAGATATCTGCGCTGTCTGTGTCTTAACCGGCCACGGCCTAAAAGATCCCGACAACGCGCTGGCCCAGGCGCCGGATCTGATCCATGCCCCTGCAGACTATACTGCAATTCGCGACTTGATTATGGAGGGGTAAGATGCCTAGGGTATTCATTGCAGCGCCGGCAACCACAGCCAACCTCGGACCGGGTTTTGACTGCTTAGGGGCGGCGCTGAACATGCAGAACCGGCTTCAGGCCGCTTGGGGGTCTCTCTTGCCCTTTGGCGGAACAAAGGAAGAACTGCAGACCTGGTTGGAGGAAAATTCCCGAGTTGAGGTGAGGGGAGAAGGTGCGGCTGATCTTGCCGAGGGCGGGATGGGACTGTTCTATCAGGCACTCGCATCCTTCTTGGCTCTCAATCCAAAAGGGCTCCTTGCGGTGCAGGGCCTGGAATTGCACTTTACAAATGCGATCCCCCTCGCCCGGGGACTTGGCAGCAGCGCTGCCTGCATCGTCTCCGCTCTTGCTTTAAGCAAGGAAATCTTGAAAGAAGCAGGCATTGACCCAGACAGCCTGCCCCTGGCGGCCGCGGCAGTAGACTTGGACGGTTCGGCAGATAATGTTCTGGCAACCCTCTATGGCGGGGCCTGTCTGAATATTATGGATGGGGGAGTCTTGCAGTTATCTATTCCGCTCAAGATTTCCCCCAAGCTTCGCTTTGTTGTGGGCGTTCCCGAACTGCCTCTGAAAACAAGCAACACCCGGCGGGTGCTCCCAGAAAAAGTTGCGCTAGGTGAAGCGGTCCAAAACTCGGCTCGCTTGGCTGCCTTGGTGCGGGCGCTGGAAGCTGGGGATTACAGCAATCTGCGTGAGCTGATCCAAAGCCCTTTGCACATTCCTTACCGCTCGCGGCTGATTCCAGGTTACCAGTCCATCGAGGAGCTCGCTTATGAAGCAGGCGCGTTGGCTGTTACCATCAGCGGTGCGGGGCCAAGCGTACTAGCCCTGGCGACGGATTACTTTCAAGCCATTGGGGAGGCCATGGTTCATGGCTTTGGCCAGGCCGGGCTGGCAGCGCGCTACGTGGTCAGTGAAGTAAACAGCAAGGGCGTCGTTGTGGAAAGGTGCAGGTAGTACCCCTGTTAGCAATCTGGAATTATGCAGGCATGCAATTCGGATCTTTCGGACTCCTTTTTCTTTGCCAGGTTTGCCCCCCGCTGGGCACCTCTTGAAAAAGTTGGAAGATCTGCTTTGAACCGACAGGGTTCGTTGCATGTATGTCTAATTGTAAAAGGTATGCTAAATATTTGTTTGTGTATGTTCAATCAGACAATGGAGAGGGGATTGACCAGATGGCTATTTATGTGCAGAACGGTAAAGTAGCACGTTCAGCCAAGGGAAAAGCAGGCGGCTCTTCCAGTCACGTTACTCGGCTCTTGTTGTTTCTCGCAGTTTTCATTCCTTTGGTTGCACAGGCCGTTGGCGGTGCCAGTCTTGCCAGTGCATCCGCAGCGATCGAAATATAGACACCGGAGTCTTTTATTGACGCCTTGACAGATGATCCTTACGGCACCTTCGAACTGCAAAGCGATCTTGACTTGACCGGAATACTTCAGACTCCTATACCTGAGTTCCAAGGCATCCTGTACGGACATGGACATACCATTACATATTCCCTCGTCATGCAGGATGCAGAGAATGTGGGACTGTTCGGCATTAATAACGGAACCATCAGGGATTTGCATCTGGCTGTTGATCTGACAGTTTTGGGCAAAGACAGCAGAGTGGGGGGCCTATGCGGCACCAATACCGGTACCGTCAGCAATGTGCGGGTAGAGGGCACAATCAGCGCAGATCGATGTTCATATGTGGGAGGACTGGTTGGCTACTGGGTTAAGGAAGGAACGTACACTCTTTCCAATCTGTTCAATCATGCAGATGTTAGCGGCATGGACTATGTTGGCGGCATTGCGGGCTGTCTGTTGAACGAATCACAAACCTACAACACTGAAACGGTGACGTTAGAGTCACTAGAGAACACCGGTGTGATCACTGGAACAGATTATGTGGCAGG
>JAAYOM010000073.1 GCA_012520315.1 Bacillota bacterium
ATCAGAGCCCATTTGGGCGCACCCCTGGCTTGCGGCCCAGGCTTCGCCCGCTTCCAGCAGCCTTTTGGCTATTCCTTGCTTTCTATAGCTGTCCTTTACATAAATGCCTTCCACATAACCCACAGGATTTGAGTCAGAACCCTCCACATAATCAACCCGGATGGACACGTGAACAAAGCCTGCATAGTCCTGGCCAATCCGGCATAAAAATGCAGTCTCCCTCGGGGAACGCAGGATATGGAAGCCGCTCTCCCGCATTTCCTCGCAGGAATGATCAGGCCACAGCGAACAGGCCAGGTGCGTCCAGGGTTCTAGGTCGTCCTCTGTCAGTTCAACTATCTCTTCTAGCTCCTCGCTGACCTTCTTCAGAATAAGAGGCTGAATCTTTGGGTAGGTAAGTAGGGAAGGCATGATTGCCTGGAATGTAACTTCAGCAATTTCTGATGGGGGCAAGGGGCCCAGTTCCCGAATATCCGCGAAAAACACACGCCCAAAGCGAGTTTCATCAGTAGTGACCGAATAGTCGCAGATCTCCCTCAGCACATAGCTGGCGGCACCGGTTTCCTCAAACAGCTCTCGCCGGGCCGTCTGATAGATGGCTTCCCCCTCCTCTTTTCGTCCCGCCGGCATCTCCCAGGTTTTTCTGTCTTTATGCCTCACAAAAACCCACTGGCCTGCGTATTGGCTGGCGATCACAGCATAGAGCATATCTTTTTCCTTGACTTCGCCTACTTCATAAAAACAAACTTCCATAACGCCACTCCTAGTCTGCGCTGGCCTTTGTGACCGGATGTCTTATGACAGTCTTGAACTTGTCCGGGCTGACCTTGCGCGGATCGGATAAATAGATTTCATGATGCATTCTCTCATCCGAGAAATCTGTCTCATAGCCCTGCTCTGCGAGGTACTGCTCCATCTGGGCCACGGTGCGCGGTTCGTCAGCGAAAGGCCCAAGGTGCATCATCTGTACACAGAGTCCTTCTTCATGACTCCAAAATTCTGCCAGAGAACAATCGAGCTTCTTTTTTCGGGCTGCTTCTTCCTTAGCCCAGGCGAAATCTGCTTCTGACACAAAGTCAGGCAGGCGAATGGCGGAAATCCATCTAAAATCTTCTTTGCGAGCATAATCAACGCCATGTACGCCTTCCTGCCACCAAAACCCTTCCAAGGGAGGTACAACGTAGGGGAAAAAGCCCTCGATCTGGTAATCCCCTTTATAACTCATTCTCAGCGTGTAGGAGATCGCGTAGAGTAACGGAATGGAATTTTGGTAGGCACCGTTCTCTTCGTTTGGATCGCCAGCTCCCCGCACAGCCACAAAGTTCATCGGCGGAATCTGCACAATGCCAGGCTTGGTACCAGGCTGATAAAACTGTTTATACTCTTTCTTAAAATCAAAAGTCATCTCTTTTCCTGCCTTTCAAATTTACTGTGCTGCTGCAATCCGCTCACTGATTGGCGGATGGGAATAGTACAAAAGCACCGCTAAGGGGTGGGGGTTCAGATTCACCAAATTCTCCCTGGCCAGAGCCTTCAAAGCCGAAACCATCCAGACAGCATCGGTCTGTTCAGCAGCAAAGGCATCTGCCTTAAACTCGGCTTTTCTGGAGAGCAAGTTGAAAGGCACTCCAAGCAGCAGTGCAACGGGCTCTAGCAGAATAGAAAAAAGTATAAAACCAAAGCCAAAATGTACACCTGAAAAACCAAAGGCTAAGTAGAGGCCTGGGCTTTGCAGTATGAGACCGATGCCCGCTGCAACGAAGGCCATCATCGCAACTTGTCTGCCCAAAAGGCGCCAGGTGTCTTTATGCACTGCATGGCCCAGTTCATGGGCAAGTACGGCCAAAATCTCATCGTCTGACATTTTCTCCAGCAAGGTATCAAACAAGATTACCTCCCGGGTCTTGCCGATCCCTGTAAATGCCGCATTGGACTTAGTGGATCGCTTCGATGCATCCATCACCAAGATCGTTTTGACATTGAAACCTAGAGAAGATCCCAGACCCTCAATGCGGTTGCGCAGCTCGCCCGGGGGAAGGGGCGTGAACCTGTTAAACAGCCGCATCAGCCACTTGCCGATCACTGCCACTGCCAGAACCATAATCAGCGCCAGAACCGCCCAGGTCAAACCCACAAACGCCCAGATTCTATCGGAAAATTTAAGGAACAGAACATGAATGCCCCCGAGGACCAATCCGCCTAGACATAAGGATACCAAGTAACTGACAATCGTATCGCGTACAAAGGTCTTTTTGGCAGTCCTGTTGAAGCCGTGCCGCTCTTCTATGGAAAAAGTCCGATAAAGGCGAAAAGGGACGGCCAAAAGCTGCATGAATGTTTGATAGATACCGAGAAAGATTAGTGATTGCCAAATAGGGTCAGCTGCCCAATTGGAGACGGCCCTGGCCAAATTGGCAAATGGACCCAGCAGAAGGATTATCAGGACACACAGGTGCAAACCTTGCTGCACCAAGTTAAAGCGATGACCTTCCAATGAATAGGCTAACCACTTTTTGTAACGTTTCTTGTCATAGACATCTTCTACATTGCGGGGAATAGGTTTCCGGCTATGCCGGAAATTCAGTACCGCAATCACCGTTTCAAACACATACACCGCTGCAAGCAAACCTATAACCAACCAGCGCATGCCCACCACTCCAATCTAATAGCTATCGGCTTGGATCATGCCACTCCTGCTCGAAGTTACTTAGAATCTTGTGCCGCTCCACCGCCAGAATCCCTTGCCAATAGCGGCTGGCTACGGCAAATTCCTCGGGGTACTGCCCCCAGCTCCAGGAGATGTTCCACAGACCTTCCCCATTCTTTTGATCCAAATAGAACCTGAGGTTCTGGTGAACAAGTTCCCTAAGCTCCCCATACAAAGGATGATCCGGGCTGCGGATAAAATCCAGGGGAAGGGGCTTGTAACCACTGCCCCAATTGGAGACATCCCTGTCTATTACAGCTAGTACTAGACAGTGCACCTTGGCTGCTGCTTGGTCAAAGGAATACTCCATCTCAGCATCAAACTCGGTACGCTCCGGGGCTAACATTTCTAAACACCGCTGGTAACTTTGGAGTTCATGCCATTCCATTTCCCGAGCAGTCATCAGACGGCGAAGTGCATGGCGCAAAGACTCCCAGCCCAAACCCGCCCCTTCGCTTCCCGCAGGCGCCCAGTGAATCAGCATGGCTGCCAGCTCGACACTGGGATTGAACATCCAAGTCTTCTGCACGTCTTCTTCCCAGTGCCACCAGGGTGCGTGGGGATAGTCATTGGTCTCAGGCAGGACCGATGCCCACATACCTGGCTGAACTTGGGGTGTGCCTATCAGGTATGATACTAAGCCTTGCACTGCTTCATCACTGGGCAGCGCATCAATTTCCAAGAGAATCCGGCCGGCAGTAACGGCAGCAATCGATGATGAATCTGGCAGCCAAAAGTCTGGTTCAATTCCATGCCCAAAACCCCCGTCTGGATTCTGGAAAGCTTGTAAATAGCGGATTACACTTTCCTTGGAGCCTTGTTCGAAGAGGAATTCCCATCTTGCCGCTTCCAGCGGCCGTCCGCAGCGCATCAGCCAAACCTTAGTCTTTTCCATAATGACCTCCTCGGTATCTAGATGACTTTCGCCACAACCCTCACCGGTGAACCTTCAGCACTGATTCTCAGGGGAAAGGCCATAATCTCAAATCTGGCCGCAGCCTGCAGTGCTTCCAAATTAGTCAAGTTTTCCAAAAGCGGAATGCCTGACGCAAGCAGCCTTCTGTGGATTGCAAAGGGCGCCCTATCGGGCGAAGGCATGTCCATGCCCAGCATCTTAATCTGCCTAGCAACAAAAAACTCGCCCAAACCCGGATCTAGAACCGGATGACCTCTGTAGTATTCGTCCTCACCGAACTTGGCGCTGTGACTTGTCCAGAGCAGTACGATATCACCCGGTTCAACCAGTTTGGCATACTCCTCATGATAAACCAGAGTATTCTCGCCCCTCACATCTAAGAGGCACCCGCGGCCGAAAAAGCTTGCTAGGGGGAGGTCCTTGACCATCACACCATCCTCAATAAAGTGCAAGGGGGCATCAAGGTGGGTGCCCGCATGCAGACCTGTTTTTAATATGTAGGAGCAGTATCCGTCCTTTGCCACAGTCCTGGTTTGCACTAGACGGCAGGGTACGTCCCCGGGATACGCTGGCGTATGATCCTCGAACACATGAGTCAAATCAACCAGTTTCGGCATACCATCACTCCCGCTTCGGTAAGGCTAGGAAGAATTCTAACATCTGCTGACGGCTCCCTTTTGGAAAAGAAGATACATCCTCACCGGCAGAGTTAATCAAGTCATCGGTTACCAAAAAGACCTGAGCGCCCAGCTCTGCTGCGGACATGTCCTCTTGAACATCATTGCCGACCATGAGGCATTCTTCAGGCTTGGCATCAATTATCCTCATAATTTCCCGATAATAATTCGGGTTCGGCTTAGCATAGGTCGAGTTCTCGTAGGTAGTAATATACATAAAATCCTGGGGGTTCAAGCCTGCCCAGCGCATCCTCTCAAGTGTAGCCACCCTGGGAAAAACGGGGTTAGTAGCTAAAACCAAGTCATAACCCTTTTCCTTCAGAACCTGAACCGCCTCGTTGGCAAGGGGCGTTGGACTTGTTCCCCGAGCCACCCTGGAAAACTCGTTTTCGTAGAACTTTGCAAAGATCTCAGTATGTTTGGCGCGTTCGCCGCCATAGGCGGCCAGGAAGAGTTCCCAAAAGCGCTCCTCATTTGTCATTGAACCATCATTTGCAACCATGAGTTCAAAGCCGGCCATCACTGTCTGCACCAGCTTCTCCGCCCCATAGCCCAGCTTGGGCCCGTTTTGTTCCAGTTCCAGCAGATACAGCTGGACAAATACTTCCTGATCCATAGGAAGCAGCGTTCCATCCAGATCAAATAGTACTGCCTTCACCCAATTCCTCCTTACACGCCTATATTGTACATTATTTCACTAAATAGCATTGCTTAAAGTGGAGAACATGTCTATAATGATCTTGCTCGCGGCAAAAACATAAAACGGAGGGGCTACATGAATCAAGAAATTCGCTTAAAGGATCAAACTGCCAATCCCGCGCCACTGGGGCTCTTGGGTTTTGGCATGACTACCGTGCTGCTCAACATTCACAATGCAGGTCTCTTTCCCATTAACGCTATGATCCTAGCCATGGGCATTTTCTATGGCGGCCTGGCGCAGGTTATTGCTGGGATCATGGAGTGGAAAAAGAATAATACCTTCGGCACCACAGCCTTTACTTCCTACGGCCTGTTCTGGCTCTCTTTCGTCGGCCTTTCAGTTATGCCTGAAATTGGCTGGGCCGGCACCTCCAGCAGCATCGCCATGGCCTGTTACTTGTTTATGTGGGGTTTGTTTACCCTTGGCCTTTTCATCGGCACACTGCGCATCAGCAAAGCCCTGCAGGTAGTATTCGCATCCCTCACGGCCCTCTTTTGGCTCCTGGCCTTGGGCAACTTCACCCAAAGCGCCTCTACACTTGTCTTTGCAGGCTACGTAGGCATTTTCTGCGGTTTTTCCGCTATTTATACCGGACTGGCCCAGGTGCTCAATGAGATCTATGGAAGAGATATTTTCCCAATCGGAACTGTAAAATAGCACTGTAACGTCCCCGCTCGCCGCATGGGGGCGTTTTTATTTGTCTTGACTCCTACGGGCAATTTCCTGATGCATAGCGAAGATCCTTTTCAGCTCAGTAATGGGCTGTACGTGGTCATCTACACGCAAGTCAATCTTTCTGTCATTATGGCCCCCATAGCCGGCATTCTCTTGCACAACCAAAAGTGCTGCCGATTGCTGTCCCCGCGCATCTCCACCGGCCCTTTGACCTGCATCCAGCGCTTCCAGCAAGCGGTAGGCCAGCTCGCCTCCTGTGTTCTCAAAGGTGTTAGCCATAGCCTTTACCGTTTCCTCACTTACCAAGATGTTGCCCTGCGCCGCATAGTGTTTGCCTGTCACTCCCCCCGCCCAATCGTGGCACTTGTCTCCGGTGAAGGTGGCTGCACTTCCTTGGCTGTCCACAATGCCAACTTGGCGCACCTGGCGCTCAGAATCGCCTTCTATAAGCATGTCCAACACTTCAGCGGCAGTTCTTCCCTCCGCCAAGAGCTTAAGACCAAGGGGGCCGAAGCTCGTGTTGGCATA
>JAAYOM010000001.1 GCA_012520315.1 Bacillota bacterium
AATGCTGCGCAGGCCCGAGTGGAAGTTGTGGAGCTTCTGGGCAATCTAAAGCTCCTAACCATGGATCTGGCAGGCAGCGTACTGAAAGTATCTGTGGAACCGGGCACCCCGGTCAACTCAGGCGAGAATGTGTGGCTGACTTGGAATGAAGACAAACTGTGCATTTACGATTCTGCTAACGAATGGGCACTTGCCCCGGATGAGGTGAGTGCATGATACTGGCCTTCCAAGAAGGGCTTGTGCCTGGCATAGACATTGAGACCAAGCTTGAGTGGCTAACGGGCCATTACATTGACGGCATTGAGCTTGACGGGCAGAACCTTGCAGCGCGCTTACCCGAGATCAAGCAGAGCTTGACCCGCTTCCCAGTGCAGGTGACTGCCGTTTGCGGCGGCTATCGTGGCTGGCTTGTGGGGGAAGACCCGGCGGAGCAGCGCCACTTCTTGGGAGATATGCGAATTCTGCTTGAGTGTGCAGCCGAACTGGACGCCAGAGGGGTGATCGTGCCTGCAATCTGGGGAACTTCCAATTATCTGCCGCTGCCCAAGCGAACAAGGTCCCCAGAGCAAGATCGAAGCATGCTGGCGGAAAACTTGAAAACTCTAGGGGACTATGCTGCTGCTTTGGGTATTGCCGTCTTGCTGGAACCGTTAAATCGCTACCAGACCCACTGCGTCAACCAGATTGACGAAGCACTTGAGATAATCGAACTTGCAGCATCGCCTGGTGTTCGGCTGATAGCAGATCTCTTTCACATGAACATGGAAGAGTCTGATCCCCTAACTTCCCTGGCAAGGGCAGGCAGTCAACTCGCCTATATTCACCTGTCCGACAGCAACCGGCGCTTGCCTGGCTTAGGGCACATTGACTTCGCCGCTGTCTTTTCACGCCTGAGGAAAATCGGGTTTCAAGGCCCTGCATCAGTAGAAGCTCTCCCCCCGGAAGGCGCTGAACAATTAGCCGCCTGTGCCAAGTTCTTATGTTCCCTTAGAAATCAGCATCAGTAAGGTGGTGGAAATATGCCTCGCGAATTGATTGCTCTGCAGCCGCAAAAGGCCAAACTTCTGTCCTACTCCGATGATTTGGAGCTTCAACCGAACCAAGTGCGAATTAGGAGCCTGTACGGCGCACCCAAACACGGCACTGAA
Source organism: Bacillota bacterium (assembly GCA_012520315.1). GTDB lineage: Bacteria > Bacillota > Limnochordia > Darwinibacteriales > Darwinibacteriaceae > UBA5420. The sequence continues at coordinate 1,149 of JAAYOM010000001.1, forward strand.
CTCAACATGTATCGGGGAACAAACCCCTTTCAAGAAAAGAAGTACAATCCTGATTGGCAGGTCTTTGAAAAGACCGCTAGAAAGGTGTCCCCATTTCCCTTTGGTCTGGGCAATATGTTCGTTGGCGAAGTAATTGCTGTCGGTTCTCAAGTGACAGGTGTACAGGTTTCGGATCGGGTGGCTGGCTACGGTCATCTGCGGGAAACCCACACCCTTTCAGACAAAGATGTTCTGCTCATGCCAAAGACTATGAAATGGAAAGCGGCCTTATGTTATGATCCTGCCCAGTACGCCTTCCAGGCCATCCGGGACAGCCAACTTGGCCTGGGAGACAATACAGCTGTTTTTGGCCTAGGAGCGATTGGACTGATGGCTGTTGCCATGGCAAAAATAGCTGGGGCGCACTTCATCTGCGGAATTGATCCCATTGCCAAGCGCAGGCAGGCAGCCTTGGAACTGGGGGCGGATCTGGTGCTGGATCCCAAAAACGTCGACGTTGGAATGGAAATCAGAAGGGAAACTAATAGGCAAGGTGTGGATTGTGTCATAGAATCCAGTGGAACAGCCTCCGCTCTACACCAGGCCATCCGCTCTGCAGCCTTCAGGGGACGAATCGCACTTGTGGGCTGGTATAACCAGGCGCTCCAAGACCTCAACCTTGGTGAAGAGGCCCACTTCAACATCCCCGATCTCATCTTCAGCCGAGTTGCCAGTGAGCCAGGCCGAGATTATCCTAGCTGGACCCGGGACAGAGTCAAAAAGGTGTGCTGGGATCTTCTGGCGAGCGGTAGAATCGATTGCGGGAAAGTCATCGATCCGGTGGTAAGGTTTGAAGAAGCCGATTCTGCCTATGCCTATTACGTGGATCAGCATCCTGAGCAAAGCATTAAGCTTGGTGTTGTTTTTCCAGGGAGTAATGGAGGAGACAATCCATGACTAGAGAGAACCTATTCCGCCGCCTTGAATCGCTGGCCACTGCTTTATACGGTCCTGAGGAAGCAGCGCATATCCTAGAGCTCGTATCTGACCTGGCAGCCAAACAACATGTTCAAACCGTCTCCCCGCAGCCCCTTACCCAAGCAGACTGCGTTGTAATCACCTACGGCGATTTGCTACAGAGCAAAGACGTTCCCCCTTTACGGGTGCTCCATGACTTTTTAGCGGAGAATCTCAAAGGTACAATCTCCGCAGTCCATATTCTGCCCTTTTATCCGTACTCATCCGATGATGGCTTTGCCGTAATCGACTACTGGCAGGTTAATGAAGCGCTCGGCACCTGGGATGACATCTCTCGTATCGCACAAGATTTCGACCTGATGGTGGACGCAGTTGTAAACCACATCTCTGCATCAAGCGAATGGTTTCAAGCCTACCTCAAGGGAGATCCCAAGTTTCAAGACTTCTTTATTGAGGCAAATCCAGAGCTTGACTATTCAAAGGTTGTGCGCCCCCGCGCCCTCCCCCTTTTGACAGCATTTGATACCGCCATGGGACGGTGCCATCTTTGGACTACCTTCAGCGCTGATCAGATTGACCTGAACTTCGCATCTCCAGAGGTACTGAAAGAATGGATCAAATTGTTCTTCTATATCCAACAGGGAACCCGTTTCATCCGCCTGGATGCCGTTGGCTATTTGTGGAAGGAAATAGGCACATCCTGCATCCACCTTGAACAGACTCATCAGGTAGTGCAGCTGTTGCGTCTTGTGGCCGAAATTGCAGATCCGTCTTCTAGAATCATAACTGAGACAAATGTACCGCATCAGGACAACATAGCTTACTTCGGCGACGGCACCAACGAAGCCCATCTAGTCTACCAGTTTCCCTTGCCTCCCCTGGTGCTTTACACCTTCGCAGCCGAGAATTGCTATGCCCTTTCCCGGTGGGCTAGTGAACTTGAGGAGCCTCCAGGCGATACCACCTTCCTCAACTTCCTAGCTTCACATGACGGCATTGGGGTGATGCCAGTTATCGATCTGATCAGCACAGAAGAACTTGGGAAAATGATGGACACTGTCCAGAGGCGGGGCGGCTTTGTTTCCCACAAACACAATGCCGATGGTTCAGAAAGTCCGTATGAGCTGAACATCAACTACTTGAGCGCTCTATTTGAACCTGGAGAGATGCATGAAAATGCAGTGAGGAGGTTTCTCGCAGCCCATTCAATTCTCCTGTCCCTTCAGGGGGTTCCAGCCATCTACATGCACTCTATGCTTGGTTCCTTGAATGACGGAGACGGGGTGGAAAGTACCGGCATTAAGAGGCGGATCAACCGCGAGAAGCTGGACTATACCAAGGTTACTCAGGAACTAAAGCAAACCGTTTCCCTGCGACATCAGGTCTTCAACCGCCTTAAGCACATGCTGGATATCCGCCGCAGCCAAAAGGCGTTTCATCCCAAGGCTCCCCAGAAAGTTCTCCGCCTCGGTGATTCAGTCTTCGCAGTGAAAAGGGCATCTCACGGTGAAGCTGTGATCTCCCTCAACAACGTTACAGGCAAACCACAGCAGGTTACCCTAGCGGAAAGCGTTTTAGATGGGCTTAAGCAGGCCACAGACTTGCTGTCAAATGTTTCATACCGCAGAGAAAAGGATGGATTGACCCTCATTCTCCAACCCTATCAGGCATGTTGGCTGAAGTTAGAGTAGACTGACATCAGAGAGTTCCGCCCCCTTGGAGTGGAACTCTTTAGTTTTGCCCTTGAAAAACAGGGCAAACAAAAAACCCCGTACTATGTACGAGGTCTTAAAATGTTCCTGGCGTGCAAGTGACTCGCCTAATATGAGCCACTGCATCCAAAGAAAATTAATCTTGGCAGCGAGTTACTCTCCCACCACGAGATGTGGCAGTACCATCACCGCTGAAGGGCTTAACTTCTGTGTTC
>JAAYOM010000142.1 GCA_012520315.1 Bacillota bacterium
CTATTAATTGGTTTTACAGGTACGCCTTTATTAAAAAAAGACAAGGCAACTAGCCTTGAAACTTTTGGTCCTTATATTCACACATACAAATTTGATGAGGGTGTTGAAGATGGTATCGTTCTAGACTTACGCTATGAGGCTAGAGATGTTGACCAAGATTTATCTGGTAAGGATAAAGTTGATCTCTGGTTTGAAAATAAAACCAAGGGTCTTACTGACAGGGCCAAAACACAGCTAAAGCAAAGCTGGACATCTATAAATAAGCTTTATAGTTCTAAACAAAGGCTAGAAAAAATTGTCGGAGATATAATTTTTGATATGGATTTTAAACCACGACTTAAAAATGATCGTGGCACAGCCATGTTAGTCGCAGGAAGTATTTATGAAGCATGTAGGTATTGGGATATTTTCACAAGTAACGGTTTTAATAAATGTGCTATTATTACCTCTTATGAACCTTCTACTGCAGGTGTTAGAACTGCAACTAGTGACTTAGGACAAGAAGGAGAAGAGGAGTACAAAAAGGCTGTTTATGAAAGAATGTTAAATGGTAAAAAAATATCTGAATTTGAAAAAGAAGTAAAAGAGCAATTTAAAAAAGAACCAGCTAAAATGAAGCTTCTTATTGTTAGGGATAAACTTCTAACAGGTTTTGATGCCCCTAGTGCAACTTATCTTTATATAGATAAATCCATGAGAGACCATGATTTATTTCAAGCCATCTGTCGAGTAAACAGGCCAGATGGTGAGGATAAGGACTATGGCTATATTGTAGATTACAAAGATTTATTCCGAAATGTCCAACTTGCCGTGGCAGATTATACAACGGAAGCTTTTGAAGATTTTGATAAGGAAGATATAGAAGGTCTTATAAAAAATCGCTACGATGAAGCAAAATCAGAAATGGTAGGTTCTATCGCATCATTGAATGACTTACTTGGAAATGTCAATGAACCTAAAGAGGATGTAGACTATATCGATTATTTTTGCGGTGAAAATAGTGAAGATGATGAAAATACTGGTCGAAGGGATATTCTTTATTCTTTAACCTCTTCGCTTACTCGTTCTTTTGCAAATTGTAGTGATAAATTAGTTAGCGACTATGGTTATTCTGAAGAACAAGTAAACAAACTTAGAAGCGACATTTCTGGCTATAACAAAATTAAAGAGATGGTTAAGTTAGCCAGTAACGACTATATTGACTTAAAACCATATGAAGCTGATATGAGATATATTTTGGATACTTACATTAGAGCCGAAGATACCACTATTGTGAGTGAACTGGAAAATATGACTCTTGTTGAGTTGCTCCTAGAAAATACGACTACAACACCAGTTGAATCTTTAGTCCAAGGTCTTCCAGGAGATGACAATGCAAAAGCAGAAATTATTGATAATAACCTACAACACGAAATTGTAAAGAAGATGTCTTCCAACGAAGTTTATTATGGAAAGTTATCTGAAATGCTTCAAAAGATAATAGAGGAAAGACGAATTGAAGCTATGACTTATGAGGAATATTTACGCCAAGTTGTAGAATTGGCTCAAGCTATCTTACATCCAGAAGATAGTTCAGATTACCCAGAAACCATAAAGAATAGTGAAGCTAAAAGAGCGTTATTTGATTATTTAGGACATGATGAACAGGTTGCTATAGACGTTGATGGTGCCATTCGTCAGGCAATAAGACCTGACTGGAAAAGAAATTTCCAAAAACAGCAAAATATAAGACTTGCAATATATCAAAAGTTATTGGTATATGGTTATGACGAGGACGAAGCAACTGAAAAAACAAATGAGGTCTTCGATATAGCTGGGAGGCAGGTTGAATATGACGAGTAATGAAACAGTAATTGGCGGTGTGCCAATACAAATTATTAAAAAGAAAAGTTTAAAAAATCTTTATGTAAGGATTAATCCGCCTGAAGGTAGGGTGGTCGTTAGCAGCCCAAACGACTTTCCTGATGAAGAGATAAGACTTTTTGTATTAAAAAAGATGCCAGAGATAGCAAAGGTTAGAGATAGGATGCTATCACAGGCTCGTCAAAGTGAAAGGGAATATGTGTCAGGCGAGTCTCACTATTTATGGGGAAAACCGTATCGATTGCAGGTTATTTATGAAGGTAACAAGTATCAAATTACGAAAATGCCAAACAAGATAGTTCTAACAGCCCCTAAAAGAGCCACTAAAGAATCTAAAGAAAGAGCATTCAATGAATGGTATAGGGAAGAGCTAAAGAGAGTGTTAGAGGGGGTTGTTTCAAGATGTGAGACAAAAACAAATCTCCATGCTAACGAATACAGAATTAAGAATATGCGAACTAAATGGGGTACTTGCAATATAGGTAAAAAAAGAATATGGATAAATTTACAGCTTGCTAAAAAGCCAGTAGAGTGTCTTGAGTATATTGTTATTCATGAACTAGTGCATCTAATAGAAAAAAATCATACCCACAGATTTACTGCATTAGTAGAAGAGTTTTATCCTACTTGGAAAGAGGCAAGAAAATTATTAGAAGCATTGCCTCTAGATCATATGGATAAAGGAGAGCAGTTAGAAAATGAAGAGGATAACATCGAGTGATATTTTTGATATTAATAAAAAAACTGGTGCATTAATTCTTGGGAAAAACCGTTTAGATGATTATGCCACTAAATTTTTAACAAAATATTGCAAACAGGCATTGGTTGAACCGATGCCTTTACCTGTTGAGGATATTCTTAAATCTATGGGACTAAAAGTTCAAGAAGCTTATTTATCAAGCAATTTGGATGTTTTTGGCTGCTGCTTACTACTAAGTTCTAACGTGGATATTTATAATCATGACACAAAAGAGCTTACACCAACAAGATTTGAAGCTGGAACTATATTAATAGACCCATTATCAGAGGCTTTTTATGGTGAGGGATCTAAAAGAAACACTTTGATTCATGAAGCAGTACACTGGGAAAAGGACAAACGTTACTTTGAAATCCTCGAAATCAAAAATAAAAGTGCTTCTGAAAAATTATACCCTATACTTTGCCGACAATCTGAGACTTATTTTATTCCACCAGAAGGAAAGAATACAAAGGAAAATGAAGTAAAATGGTTGGAATGGCAAGCACATAGGTTAGCACCAAGAATTTTAATGCCTAAAAATACCTTTAAAAGAAAGGCTTTAGAATATATAGAAAGACGAAAAGCAAATACAAATAATACAGATTTAACCTGTGACAGCTTAATTGAAGAATTGAGCGAGTTTTTTATTGTATCTAGATCATCTGTAAAATATAGATTACTAGAAGTTGGACTTGAAGGGGATATTTCAGAATTTGAAGATTATGAAGTTGTGTATGAAGATACAAATACTAAAAAAGAGTTTGTTAAATTGTCCCCAACGGAAGCAATTAAGCTTCTTTTAGAAGACACATCACTACAAAATTGGGTTAAAGACGGGCGATTTGTTTTTGCTGAGGGCTACTTTGTACTGGCGGAAAAACAATATGTAGTTAAAAAAGAGGGTCAACTTAATTTAACTGCCAAAGCTAAAAGAAATCTTTCTAAATGTGCTATAAACATTCGAGAGCAGAGATTTGTGTCTTATCCTCATATGTCTAAGGATTTAATTGGGTTTACTGTACTTAAGAAAGTTGAAGGCGTTGATACAAGATTACTTACATTTCATCCTAAGTATCAAAACTCTTTTGAATATGAGCCTAATGAAGTTTATGATTCTTTTAGGGACTATTTGGCTTCCCATGACGAAGAAGAAGAAATAGAACTTATGACTATGATAGGAAATCCAACGACAACACTATGTGAATGTCTGTGGTTTCTAATGAAAAATAGAAACTGGCAATATCCTGAAAAGTTTAATAACGAGACAGAATTACATAAAAACTATCATGGAAAAATAAAAAACAATGATTACAATAATATGTCAAAGAAAACGCTGTTAGCTATTTGCATAGGCTTGAGGCTGAATTTAAGGATAACAGAAGAATTGTTTAAAAAATCCCAAGAAAAGTTAAATTATTATAAGGACCCCGATAGGATTTATGTAAGGATAATGGAAACCATGCCAAGTTTAACTATTGCAAACTTCAATTCGATACTTAGAAGTTATGGAATTGAAGAACTAGGAACTAAAATAAGTGAATAAATTTAAAAATTAAAAACTCACTGAGTTGGCTTTGAACCCTGAAAAGGGTTCTTTTTTTATGCTTAATTTTAAGAAACGCCTATTTTCAGGCATTTAAAAACCAACTTGGCGAGTTGATCATGCAAATCTGATACC
>JAAYOM010000074.1 GCA_012520315.1 Bacillota bacterium
ATCGACCGGAACGCCAATTGGAAGATCATCCACATCAAAGCCAAAGAGTTGTTTCAGAGAAAGGTCCGGAACCTCATAGGTATCGCCCCACCCAGGAACAATTATGGGAATGTCCTCTTTGATTTCTTTCACCCATTTCCAAAGCTCTTCATCATCGTCGTCCAAGACTTGCACATTAAGTGTATCTATCGTGAAATCGAATCCAAGACCGGAAGTCTTCACCTCTATTTTAATGTCGGAAATAACAAAGTCATCTTCAAGTAATTGTTCAGCAGTCAATTCAATGGATTTGGGTTTGATCAGAACGTTTATCTTAGGAGCCAAGCAGCCTGTCAAGAGTGCAGCAACGACAACCAGACTAATCATGAGAGCGAATCTTTTCATATACCTAACCTCCTTGCTAACTTATCGTCTATATTCTTCCTGTTTTTTCATTTTCCTGCCAGCTTGGGAAACTTTTTCAGAAAACAGGAAGCCGGAGAAAAAAAGCGAATAGTCTTTGCTGTATGCTTAAAGGAGGAACGATGGCAGTGACATTACTCTTGGTCTCTTTAGTGCTGGGCTTTGCCCTTGCACGGCTCGATGTGCTCCCTCAAGGATGGTCCCGGAAAGTTGGACTTATCGGGTATCTATCCCTTATTACACTCCTCTTTTCCCTGGGCCTGACCCTTGGGTCAAACCCTGAGATCACCAGCGTCCTGCCCACTCTTGGTTTAAAGGCGCTTGTCCTTGGTCTAGGTGCAATTTTGGGCAGTGTTTTTCTAGTCTGGATTGCTACAGCAGCAAGGGGGTCCGGCAAATGACTCTATCCATCTCTGCCAGCTTAGTGCTGGGTATTATCATGGGGCTGTTCTTTTTACCGGAAGGGATTGCCAACCTCATCGGGTCGATCGGCGAAATTTCGCTGGCCGTTCTCCTTTTCACGGTAGGTTTTGATCTGGGTCGGGATGCAAATCTGGGGCAAAAAATAAAGGACCTGCCCAAGATAACCTTGGCGGTCCCATTTTTAGTTGCCCTGGGCTCCATTATAGGAGCCTCGCTGTTCAGTTTTCTGATCGGCATATCGCCGGGAGATGCGGCCCTGGCTGGGGCTGGATTTGGCTGGTACTCCCTTTCGGCTGTAATCATTGCTCAAACATATGATCTTACCCTAGGAGCACTGGCACTTCTAACCAATGTCTCCCGTGAGATCCTGGCCTTTCTGCTAATCCCCCTAGTTGCCAAAAAGGTGGGATATCTGCCTGCCGTAGCCCCCGGAGGCGCTACGGCGATGGATGTAACTCTACCGATTATTGCCCGTAACACCGATGCCCAGACTACTTTAGTAGCCTTTTACTCAGGCACAGTTCTCTCGATCCTAGTGCCCATAGTCATCCCCCTGCTGATTCAGCTTGTGCAGCGCCTGCCCTAAGCAAGGGGCTCCAAGGGGGGTACCCAGTCGCCGGAAAGGGGCTGAGCCAGGCTAAAGGTGGGCTGAGCCCAGCGCACTGCGTTCTTGATTACCAGCTGAATTTCTTTCTGATGGTAAATGGGGTGAGTTTCATGCCCGGGCCCAAAATAGAAGATCTTGCCCCGCCCGCGCTGATAGCAGCATCCGCTCCGGAACACTTCGCCCCCTTCATACCAGCTGATAAAGACCAAGGTGTCAGGTTCAGGTATGTCAAAGCGCTCGCCGTACATTTCACTGTTGGGGACTTCAAAGTAATGGTCCAGCCCCTGAGCAATGGGATGCCCCTGCTCAACTACCCAGACACGTTCCTTTTCCCCTGCCTCACGCCAGCGCAGGCTGCAGGTGGTTCCCATCAATTTTTTGAAGATCTTGGAAAAATGGCCCGAGTGCAAAACGACCAGGCCCATTCCTGCCAGAACCCGCTGGTGAACCCTGTCCACTACAGCATCGTCGACCTGATCATGGGCTTTATGACCCCACCAAATCAGTACATCAGTCTGGTCCAGCACCTCCTGGGTCAAACCATGCTCCTCTTCCCGCAAGGTGGCGCAGCGCACCTGCATATCCCCTTCTTTACTCAAAAACGCTTCAATGGTTCCATGAATTCCCTGGGGGTAAATGGCACCAATCTCTTCGTTTTCTAACTCATGCAGATATTCATTCCATACTGTAACTTTGATCTTCTTACTCACAAAAGTCCCTCTTTTCTAAGCTAAAGCGATTGTTCTTTTGAGCCAGCAGCCAGTCAAACAGTTCCGGCTCTGCATAGGCCCGGTTCCAGGAGTTATGGCCTACCCCAGCATACTTGGTGAACCGTACAGGCGCGCCTAGTTCCTCCAAGACAAAGACGAGCTCTTCAGAACGCTGCACCGGAACGATCTGATCGTCAATCCCATGGAAGACCCAGATTGGCACATCCTTAAGCACAGCAACCTTCTCGGGAAACCCCATCAGGGGCATGGCGCCGCCGCAGATGGGCACCAGCGCCGCAAAGGCCCGGGGATGACGGACTGCCCAATGCCAGGTTCCATAGCCGCCCATACTCAGTCCCGTTACATAGATTTGCGCCGTTTCCACCGGGTATTCCTCAATGATCTCCTCCAGCAGACAGTCCAGCTCATCCAGGCTGCGATCCCATGTCCAGTCAGCTGGGCATTGGGGCGCTGCGATGATAAAGGGAAACTCCCTGCCTTCCTTCACCAGACGGGCCAGGCCCTGCCTGGTTA
>JAAYOM010000075.1 GCA_012520315.1 Bacillota bacterium
AGTAATCAACTTGCCCATTACTCAGCTTGCGGAGCAGATTGGAGTCAGTGAAGCAACTATTATTCGGATGTGTAAGAAGGCGGGTTTCAGCGGTTTCCAGGAGCTTAAAATCACATTAGCTATGGAAAATGTGCCTCCGCTAAAGGCTGTTCACGAAGAGATTCAGGAAGGTGACGATCTGGAGACCGTTCTCAAGAAAGTCTTTACTGCCAACCGGATGACTCTCGAGTCGACACTGAATGTACTGTCGGTTGGAGAGCTAAAGCGGGCAATCGACGCGATTGCTGCGGCAGAGCGGGTGTATGTCTTCGGGGTTGGCGGATCAGGTCCGGTCGCCCATGATGCCGCCCACAAAATTATGAAAACCGGCAAAGGGGTAGCGGCCTACGATGATACCCATATGCAGGCAACTGCCGCGAGCCTAATGGGCCCCAAAGACGTGGTCATTGCCATCTCCCATTCTGGGAGCACCAGGGATGTCATTGATGCGTTGCAGCTAGCCAAGAAGAATGGGGCAACAACTATTGGTATCGCCAACTACGCACGGGCACCTTTGGATCGAGTCTTAGATATCAAACTGTCCACCTCTTCTAACGAGACTCTCTACCGAACAGAAAGTTCCGCGTCCCGCATCGCGCAGCTGACGATTATAGATGCTGTTCATATCGGTCTTTCCTTGCTTGACTTAGATGCTTCCATTGAAAAACTAAGACGCACGCGAGAGGCGATTGTACCGAAGAGGTTCTAGCGATGCCTAAACCAAAAAACCCTCACCGCAACGGTGAGGGTTTTTGCTATTTCTATAGTATGCTAGAGCTCGATCTCAAAATAGTCTCGGGCATTATTAAAGCAGATAGCCTGGACTATCTCTCCGAGCAGTTCCATGTCGTTCGGTGCCTCCCCAGTCTCGACCCAGGTACCGAGCAAATCACAGAGAATTCTGCGGAAGTACTCATGCCGGGTGAAGGAGAGGAAACTGCGCGAATCTGTCAGCATCCCCACAAACCGGCTGAGCAGGCCTATGTTGGCCAAAGCCGTCATTTGGCGAAGCATCCCATCTTTTTGATCATTAAACCACCAGCCTGAACCGAGCTGCATCTTGCCAGGAACTCCTCCACCCTGAAATGAACCGGCAATGGTTGCTAACAGCTCATTATCCACCGGGTTCAGGGAGTACAAAATGGTCTTAGGAACATGGCCCGTCTCGTCTAATTTGGACAAAAAGCCTACCAGAGCCCTGCCGTAAGCTAGATCATCCATGGAGTCAAAGCCTGTGTCAGGCCCTAAAGTCCTGAACATACGGGCACTGCTGTTTCTTATGGAGGAAAGGTGCAGCTGCATCACCCAGCCCTTTTCAGCATATTGCCTGCCTAAATAGAGCAGCACCTGCGTCTTAAAGAGGTCCACCTCTTCCCTGCTTAACTTCTCTTCCCTTAATGCTTTCTGCAAGATGAAGCTGGCATCCTCATCTGTCCCTTCCCTGTAGACAATGGGATCCAAACCGTGATCTGAAATGCGGCATCCCATGCTGTGGAAAAAGTCCAGCCTTTGCTGCAAAGCGCTTTTAAAGTCCGAGAATGTCTTGATTTCTCCACCGACAATCTCTTCAAGTTCACGGACCCACGCGGCGAATCCCGGCTGATCCAAATTAAAACTCTTATCTGGACGGAAGGTCGGGTAGACCTTTACAGAGAACTCTTCGTCTTCTGCCAGGGCTTGGTGGTATTTTAGGGAATGGACCGGATCATCGGTTGTACATAACGCCTTGACATTCGATTTTTCCAGAAGTGACCTGGCCCTGAAATCTTCCTGCTGCAAGAGGCGGTTGCATTCCTCCCAGATTTCATCGGCCGTCTTAGCAGATAGGAGCAAGTCAATGCCGAAATACCTGCGCAGTTCAAGATGTGTCCAGTGGTAGAGCGGATTGCCAATACATGCAGGCATGGTCTCTGCCCATTTGATAAACTTGTCTTTGTCGCTGGCGTCGCCAGTAATGTACTTCTCTTCGACGCCGTTAGCCCTCATAGCACGCCATTTGTAATGATCACCGGCCAGCCAGATCTCAGTTATGTTTCTGTATTGCTTGTTCTTTGCGATCTCTGCGGGACTCAAATGGCAGTGATAGTCCAGGATGGGCATGTCTTTGGCATACTCATGATACAGCTTTTCTGCAGTTGGACTGCATAACAAAAAGTTTTCGTCCATAAATCGCTTCATCAGGTTCTCCCTCCGAATGTTGAAATGCATAATGAGTAGTGCCACATACATCGTATCGCCTATAGCCTACATGGTAACATCCTTTGCTACGCTTGACAACAGACCCTGCCTAGATTCCCCTAGTTAATCATGTGCTTAATGATAGTGACATCGGTCTTTTTCATGCCTTCAGAAGCAATGTTGCCGATAACTTTTATTGTCTCTTCCACATTGGATTTTACGATACCGTCCCCGTCTAAAAACTTCAGCCGACTAAAGGCCATTGTTAAGCCCAAAATCGCCGCATCAACGGACGATGCAATTTTCGCCGCGCAGGATGCTTTGGCTCCGTCACAAAGTATGCCGGAAACATTGGCCAAGGTGTTCGTGATGGCAGCGCTGACATCTTGATAATCTCCCCCGAACAGGTAGGTGATGGCAGCTCCCGAACCGCAGGCCGCGCTGACCGCGCCGCAATAGGCAGACAGGCGGCCAATCCGGGTTTTTTGATGAATAGCAACCAGGTTGCTGACGCAAAGTGCCCGCAAAAGTTCTTCTTCAGGCAGATCATAATGCCTGGCATAGACAATCACGGGAATAGAGGCAGCTATGCCCTGGTTTCCACTGCCGGAGTTGATCACAACCGGCAGCTGGCACCCGTCCATACGGGCATCGGAGGCTGCAGCGGCGGTAGCCTTGGCTAGATTGCCGACTGAATTTCCAAAGTTCTCCAGAAGAATTCTGCCGACTTTGGCACCATAGTCTTCCTTTAGGCCCTTTTCCGCTATGGCCAGGTTATGCTCGATTTGCTGCCTCAGAATTGGCTCCACATCTTCGAGTCTTACAGATTCGGTAAAGGCTAGAATGTCCTGAATGTTAAGGAGCGAGCGATCGGTCAGTTTTTCCTCATCGGCAGGGCTTGCACCCGTATCCAAAAGTGTTGTACCATCCTTTGTAATGCGTACAAAGTTGGTGTGGCTGTGCAGAATTTCAACTGAAGCAGAGCGCTCCCCTGCCGTTCCTTTCAGGATGAGGTGGAGTTTGGGCGGGCTTTTGTCCAGAAGTTCCACCCGGCATAAAGCCGGATTAGATGTTTTCTCCTTCACCCTGTCAATGTCTTCATTGGTAACTGAGCTTAATACAGCTAAACCGCGCTGGTCATCACCGCCATAGATCCCCAGCCACAGAGCTGAAGCAATTCCCTTCATGCCCTTGGAGTGGGGGATGATCACGGACTTGGTGTTCTTGATAAGATTGCCGCTCATGCAAACTTCAATTCTGTCTGGAACTGCACCCAAGACTTTGCGCAGTTTTGCACCTGCTAAAGCGAGGCAGGCCGGCTCGGTACAACCAACCGCAGGTATCAACTCTTCCTGTAAAATGGAGATGTAATTCTCGTATTTCGCTCTATCGATACACATAAGTCACCTCTTCGCAAACGTTGCTAAACTATGGAAGGGGATTTCCCGCGGCCAGGTAGAGGCTGTACCACTCCTGCCGTGTCAAAGTGATCCTTGCTGCTGCACAAATGTCTCGCAGCCGATTTTCATTCATGGTGCCAACAATTGTCTGCATCTTCGCGGGATGGCGCATGATCCAGGCCACCGCAATGGCAGAGTCTGTGACGCCCTTTTGATCTGCCAGAAGCCGAATCTGCCCATTCAGCACCTCATACTTTGGATTCTCCAGAAACACACCTTCGATCATGCCATACTGAAACGGCGACCAGGCTTGGATGGTCAGATCATGTAAGCGACAATAATCCAGGGTATGCCCGGTATAATCCCTGCCATGATCGGAGCGAATGTTTACATTTATTCCGCTGTCAACCAGGGCAGTGTGGACCAGGGAAAACTGCAGCTGATTGACGATCAGTTTTTGATCAACGTACTTTTTCAGCAGCTCAATTTGGCCCATATTGAAGTTGCTTACTCCGAAATAGCGCACCTTACCTGCCTGATGCAAAGCAGCAAAGGCCTCTGCCACCTCCTCTGGTTCCAGGAGGGCGTCCGGCCTGTGCAGCAGGAGGATATCGATGGTTTCCACTCCCAGGCGCTTGAGGCTTTGCTCGACAGAAGCAAGGATATGCTCTGCTGAGGAGTCATAAAAACCTTGGCGTATGCCGCACTTGTCTTGAATTACCAGCCGCTCTCGCAGTCCCGGATTGCGCTGCAAGACTTCACCGAAGATTGATTCTGACTCTCCTCTGCCATAGATGTCTGCATGGTCAAAAAGGTCGATCCCTTCCTCCAGTGCAGTGCGTACCATAAGCTCAGCCTGCTTCAGCCCAACGCCTGCCATGCGCATGCAGCCGAGGGCTATGGAGGCTGACGAAACCTCATTTCCTAACAAGATCCGCTGCAAACAATCATCTCCTATCTTCGTCTTGAGTTAAGATATTATATGTGAACCTAATTTGTAGTTCTTTTCGCCTAGCGCATACCTAAACCCTGCCGAACCAGGCAGGTCGTCTTATAAAAGCAAAGGAGCCCCCTCCCCAGAGCTCCTCTGCCTGATTCTCCCTTAGAACCTCAGACCCCTGCAGGGTCTATCCTTGAGTATTTTCTAGGGGCCAGGTTCTTGTGCTGAACTTCTTCCACTTGCATTCAAGCTTCTTCCACCTGGGGGGATCTCCAGCCGCTGACCAGGTAATGCTAAGTAGGTTTGCCCCCCTTTCTTTCTCGTTTTTTGGCAGTGGCCAACATTTCGCCACGGAGATCCGCTTGATTTAATTGAATTATACAACACCCATTCTGATTTGTCAAATAATTTGAAATAAAATTTAAGGCTCTTCTGCCACCTGACAATACTGCCTCCGATCATAACAGGCCCCCCAGTACGCAGCCAGTTCTAGATATTTCTGCAGCAAATCGTCATACAAAAGCTCTGGTGACAACAGACATCCTCTAGAATCGAGGGGAAGCAAGGGAACTGGTCCAGGCCATTCTGCTTCTAACTGGGGCACATGGGCCCAAAGGCGCCTCAGATCGCCTTCTGTCAAGAAGTATCTGCCCAGCGATCCTTCCCCCTTGGCGCGGGTCATTCCGTTAGCGAAGGCAAAGTACAAAAGGCGCTGCAGCTGAAGATAGGCATGGATCGGAGCGAGCCTGCGCTCCAGCCCCCCCTGGGCCAAAAGGGCTCCAAACATTACTAGAAGCTCGGGCCAGGAAACATTCGGTGCAGCTAAGACAGTCTTGAGCAAACCCCGAGGCCTTAGTTCGACCAGGTGAATGCTGGCTTCCCTTAAGCCTGCCAGGAGCTTGAAATTGGGTTTTCTCTTCTCCACTCTTCGTTCGCCATAAGTGTGCACCAGGTGAATCAAGGTCTTCAGCTGGGCTTGCTGGCCATAATCGTCCAAAGTTATTCCGTGTTCGGATCTGCGACGGTGCAGTTCGTCTACTAGACTATGCAGTTCTGCAAAGCCAGACTGGCTGGCCAATTCTACTAATGTTCTTGCTTGTTGATTCACTTCGCTGATAGTTCTCCCCCTTCTCTTGTAATATCCGTTATCTTCTATCGTTTTCTGATTTTTCCTGCTGAAACCGGTCTTTTTATTGACACTTGCAGGGGAAGAACTCTCTGGCACGAAGTTAGCTGAAAGCTGCCTCCCCAGCGATTACACTGAGAACTCTTTGAGAAGGGGGATTTGTTATGCTGATTGATCTGATGAAAAAAACCCGCAGCTATAGGAGGTTCTTACCAGAGCCGGCGCCCACTGCAACCGTTCTTGAGAAATTAGTTGATCTGGCCCGGCTTGCACCTTCCAGTGCCAACAAGCAGCCGTTAAAGTACATTCTTGTCCGGGATAAACAGGCCCTGGGCAAAGTTTTCTCCTGCCTAAAGTGGGCTGGCTATCTGCAGGATTGGCACGGGCCAAGTGATGAAGAGCAGCCCACCGCCTATATCATCATGCTCAGCGACCCGGACCTAAGTAAGAATCCAGGCGTTGACGTTGGCCTGGCGGCCCAGAGCATTATTCTAGGCGCCCAGGAGCTAGGGTTTGGTGCGTGCCTTTTGGCGGCCATCAATCGGCCCCGCCTCCGGGAACTTCTGAACATTTCACAGCAGCTCCAGATCGAACTGGTTGTGGCCCTTGGCACCCCAGGTGAAGAGGTGAAGCTAACCTCAGTGCCAAGCAGTGGAGACATTCGCTACTGGCGGGATGAACAAGGCATTCACTACGTCCCCAAGCGCTCGCTGGAAGATTTGATCGAAAAAACCCTTTAGCATGGCTAAAGGGCTCCGGTATCAACAACTACATCGCTTTGCTGGGCAATATTCAGTTGCGAAAAATAGAGCTCTTCCAGGGGAATCCACTCGTTCTGGAAGCGTCCCAGCATTTTCGGACCGCTGCGCTTAAGCAGCCGCTCCCTTTGCACATCGGGGTCAACGGTTAAGAACACTCTTAGATCATAATGTTCCGCTAAGGCGGGATGATGGCTGTAACAGCCTTCCACAACCGTAAGGCGCTGGGGATCTATCTTGGGCCCTGGCGCCATGCGGTTTCGCTGACAGTCGTAGATTCGGTAATAAAAGGGCCGGCCGCTTTTGAGCCTGGAGCATACTTCACTCTCAAACCGTTCGTAGTCAATGTTTCCTCCAGGCTCGCCTAGACGGGCTGCACTTCTCTGTTCAGGCCTTAAGAAAAAGTGATCCATAGCAATGACCGGACAGCCGTAAATAGCTTGCAGCAACCTGCCGAGGGAGCTTTTTCCCGAACCGCTCCGGCCGTCAATGGCAATTACGATCGACCCATTCTGTGCTAAGAGCCGTTCGATTCTCTCGAAAACGGGGAAATAGAGGGCAAAAGCACTGCTCACAATTCGGTAGCTGGGCAAGTAATGCTGCCTATAAGTCTGGCTGTGGCTCATAGGAGGATAGCCTGCCCCTTTGTACTCTGCCAAGAATGAATTCAACTCTCTCCCAGGGAAAAGTTCTGCCAAGAGCGGGAGCTTCGCTTCAAAAGCCTTGATGCTTCCCTGCCGATCCTTGGCGGTCAGAACGAAAAATTTGTTCACAGTCTGCAAAGACAGGGCATCCCCTAAGGGACCTAGGTGTAGACGGACAAGGCCGTTGCCAATTGGCTCAAACAGCTCGCCGGGGGTATATTCGATCTCCGCCGCCTCATTTTTAAGCCGTGCTAAACTTGCCTCTTCATCTGTGATAAAATGCCCTGGGCCAAATTCGTTCTGGTAGATGAGTTTGACCAAGTCTGCCAGGGTCATTTTCGGGTACCGCCTCTGATGCTGCAGCAAAATCTCCTTCAATTCTTCCAAGGAGTATCCACCTCTTTTCCTTGTAGCTATTATCGATCATTTCGTCCATTTCGTCCAGCAGTCTCAGTCTTAAGACCTAGCGAAAAACGGACCGGCGACCAATTGCCCCTTGCCGGACTCCTTGTTATACTAAAATTGAAGGGGGTATGTTTATGGAACCTAAACATCTGGGCGCCTTGGCATTGATTTTTTTCGGAGGATACTTTCTGTTCGGAAACTTAGGCATTCTGCCGAACCTAAAAGAGTTCTGGCCTGTCATTCTTATTGTGCTAGGCTTGGCTGCCCTTTTTCAAAACAACGGCCGACCTAAGAAAAAAGTAACCAGAGATGGGGAAGTAATCTATGAAATAGACGGAGACTCCACGGCCTTTAAGTTCCTGGTGGGAATACCGGTGGCCATCATTGTCGGTATCGTGGGTCTGGTGGTTCTCGGACTTGTGGGACCGTTTTTCCTCATGTCCTTATTGTTTGTCCCTATAATCCTCTTCTTTAAACTGGGCTGGGCGTTTTTGCGCCTGCTTGTCCCAATTTTCCTGGGAGCTGCACCCTTGCTTCTGCTCCTGGGCATCCTGATGCTGATTTTTTAGTCCCTCTTGGCAGAGCAAATTTGACCCAGACATAAAAAGGCCCCCTGTTACAAAAACAAGGGGCTTCTTTGTTTGCATTCTGCCTAGGCTTCTATTTCCACAGCCCAACCGAAGGGATCTTCAAGCCTGCCTGTTTGAATGCCAGTGATGGTATCATACAGTCTTTGACTTATCTCTCCTATTTTCCCCCGATTGATCTCAATGGTCTGCTCACCCCAGCCCAATTTGCCAATGGGGCTGATGACAGCAGCAGTTCCGCACCCAAAAGCCTCAATCAGGCGTCCGTCTGCATGGGCCTGAAAAATCTCTTCCACACTTAAGCGGCGCTCTGCAGTGGGGATATTCCAGGACTTAAGGAGCTGCAGAACCGAATCCCGGGTTATGCCTGGCAGGACGCTGTCGCCCAAATCTGGTGTGACCAGCTCCCCATCAATATTGAAAAACACGTTCATAGCACCGACTTCTTCCACATATTTGCGCTCCAGCCCATCAAGCCACAGCACTTGCGCATACCCCTTAGCTTGGGCATTTTTCTGGGCGAGGAGGCTGCCTGCATAGTTTCCGGCAGCTTTAGCAAACCCGGTTCCGCCCCGCACAGCACGTACATAATGGGGTTCGACCCAGATGCTGACCGGATTGAGGCCTTCTGCGTAATAGGCCCCTACTGGTGAGAGAATGATCATAAACTTGTAGGTGGAGGAGGCGCGCACCCCTAGAACATTGTCGGTACCGATAATAAAGGGCCTCAGGTAAAGGGCAGTGCCTGGCGCTTCAGGAATCCAGTCCTGGTCTAGACTGACAAGCTTCTTAAGTGCATCGAGCACGAATTCTTCGTCAAATTGAGGAATCGACATCCGGGCGTTGCTGCGATTAAGGCGGGCCATGTTCTGTTCAGGCCTAAAGAGGATGATTTTGCCCCCTTGACCCCGGTAAGCCTTCATACCCTCAAAGACTGCCTGTCCGTAGTGGAAAACCGCGCAGGCGGGATCCGTCTCTAAGGGGCCGTAGGGTACAATGCGGGCGTCGTGCCACCCCTTGCCCTCTGTATAATCCATGATAAACATATGATCAGTAAAGAACCGTCCAAAACCCAGGTTGCTTTGATCTGGTTTTGTCTTTGGAGCAGTAGTTTTCACCAAAGAAATTTTCACCACGTATCACTCCCCTGTTTCTACTCTATGTAACTATTTCATGCTTTTGCCTTCGATTCCTCCTTCCCGCAGCGGAGTCTAAATGGCTGAAATGGCGTCCCAATGCTGTTTTGCGTTATAGCGGCCTTTACAGTTCACGAATGTTCCGTTTTTCATCTCTAAAGATTGCGTTTTACCTAAAAAATGTTAGAGAAATTTTTACCTAATATTAACCCTGTGCCAAGCTATTGATCCGGCACTCCGACTTCTATAAAATGGAGCCGAAAGGAGTCTGAGCCATGCAACCAGTATTCAAAGGCAAAACCAAGGATGTTTTCCGCTCCGCTGACGACAAGTATGTACTTAAGTTTAAGGATGATCTAACTGGTGAAGACGGAGTCTTTGATCCAGGAGCCAATCAAGTAGGGCTCAAGCTTGCAGGGGCAGGGGAAGCTGCACTCCGCCTGAGTACTTTTTTCTTTAAGCTGCTGCAGCAAAAGGGCATTCCCACCCACTACCTGTCTTCTGACCTCAATGATCAGACCATGACAGTAGAGCCGGCTACCCCCTTTGGTGAAGGTCTGGAAGTGATTTGCCGCTACCGGGCGGTGGGAAGTTTTTATCGCCGCTATGGAAAGTATGTGCAAAACGGTGAGCCCCTCGATGCTTTTGTAGAGTTCACCCTCAAGGATGATGAAAGGGAAGATCCTCCCATTACAGAAGATGCCCTGATTATGCTGGGCATTCTAACTGAGGACGAATATAAGACGCTGTATTCACTAACGCGGCAAATCGCCTCGATTATTAAGGCGGAGCTCCAGAAGCAGAACCTGGAATTATACGATATCAAACTTGAATTTGGACGCATTGGCAGTGCGCTGCAGATCGCGCTCATTGACGAGATTTCCGCAGGGAACATGCGGGTCTTTCAGGCCGGGGCCCAAGTTCAGCCCCTGGCCCTTACGGAAATGATCTTAGGGAATAACTAAAGGCAGCAGCCCACCAGCTGAATTTCGCCTGCTTCTTGCTGAATTTGATGTAAAGCCCTCTCCACGCTGAAGCTGGATGCGGCAGTAAACTCCAGAAAGAGGCTGGCATCACTGAGGGATTTTATGTGGACTATATTCAGGCCTAAATCAGAGAAGATCTGGGTAACCAGGCAGAGTGCTTCAGAGACAATTTTCCCTTTGATCCGAACTAGAAGTGACGATTGGCCGGCTGCAGGCCAAACCAGCTCAGATCCAACCAGGACATAACGTTCACTGCTCCAGGACAAGCACGCTTGCACATAAAGGGCGTGCTTTTCTAGTAGAAAAAGAAGTTCATCATCCAGTGGCAGAACGGCCCCGTCTGCTGAACCTGCGACAACTCTCCGGCAAGCCTTGCCCGCATCTTTAGCCTCTACTAAAGACGCATCTGCCCAGCGGGACCTTAGGCTCGTTAGACAATCTCTTGGCAAATCCGGAGAAATGGACAAAGTCTGTATCTCGGGCAGGCGAGTTTGGACATTTTCCAGCGCTCCGCCCAGGTTCGAGCTTTGAGTCTGGATCAAAAGTTCGTATTGGCGCTCCCGGGAAAGGCGCATTAGGGTACGGACAAAGGAGCCGACATAAGCACCGAGCTCCTCGGGGACCTGGGCCTCTGCCCTGGCTAACACCCTGGCTTCCTGCTCTGGAACGTACACCTTTTCCCTAGTCCTTTCCTTGTACCTGGCAACTCGCCCGGCGATTCCCATCCTCTTGCTGAACTGTTCCAGCAGCTCCCGATCTATGCTGGCCAGTTCCTGACGGAGTTTTTCCAACTCATCCATTCAGCTTCCCTCCCCAGCCCTGCACCCCAAAGGCCACTAGCATTAAGTCCATGATCGCTGCAGCCGCCGCAGCTTCCACTGCAACTGCAGCCCGGGGCACTATGGACGGATCGTGGCGCCCTTCAATTACAAGGGTTTCCTCACGCAATTTTTCCAAGTTGACGCTGCGCTGGGGCAGGGCAATGGACGGGGTTGGCTTAATCCCCACCTGAAAGACTAGGGGCATGCCATTGGTGATTCCTCCGTTAATGCCCCCCTCGTGGTTGGTCAGGGTGCAGATCTCTTTTTCTGCCGTTAAGCAAAACTGATCATTGTTTTCTGATCCCCTCCGGCCGCAGGCGGCAAAACCGTCTCCAAAAGACACACCTTTGACCGCTGGAATGGCAAAGAAAAGGGATGCCAGGCGAGACTCCACCCCGCCAAAAATAGGATCGCCCAAGCCCTTAGGCAGTCCTAGTACAAAGCCTTGCACTACACCGCCCAGGGAATCTCCCTGGGAGCGCACTTTCTCAACCAGTTCCATCATCTCTTGTCCCTTCTGGTCATCCAAAACCGCAAAGTCTTTTCCAGCCAGGCTGCGGAGCTTGTCTAGATCTAACTTGGCGGTATCTACGGGTAGATCGGAAATACCTCCAAGTTCAGCGATGCGGGTAAAAATCTCGATTCCCTTCCGCTCCAAGAGCTGCTTGCACACGGCCCCCGCTGCGCAAAGGGGGGCTGTGAGCCTGCCGGAAAAGTGGCCACCGCCCCGGGGGTCAGCTGCTCCCCGATAGCGGATCATTCCGGTGTAATCCGCATGGCTCGGCCTGGGCAGCCTAACTGCCTCCCCATAATCCTGGGGCCGGGCATCGGTGTTTTCTATCATCAGGCACAAAGGAGTGCCCGTTGTCTGTCCACGGTAAAAGCCGGAGAGGATCTTCAGGGTATCCCCTTCCTTCCTCCGGGTAGACCAGGGCGTACGGCCAGGTGCGCGCCGTTCCATGAAGGTCTGCATTTCTTCCAGGTCTAGCCTTTCACCTGGCGGCACTCCGTCAATCACCACTCCTACAGCAGGTCCGTGTGACTCTCCAAATAAAGTGATCTGCAGCTGTTCACCCCAGCTTGATGCCATGGAAATCCTCCTTTACAACCTCCATCCGAAGGCAGTCATAATCGCCTCTACAGCTTCCCTATCTTCACCTCCGGCAGCCACGGTGAAATCCGCTGTTTTCTCATAAAGGGGTCTGCGCAGTTTATACAACCGCTCCGCCTGTCCCAGCAGGGGACGGCTGCTGCCTGTTGCGATGCGGGCCAAAGCTGTCTCGAGAGAAGCTTCCAGATAAATAACCAAGGCCGCGGCGCTGCGTACAGCCTCCACCATGCCGTCCTGCAAAAGCGTTCCGCCCCCTGTGGCCAAGACCATGGCCTCGGGTCTGTGTAACTGTTCCTGAAATACCTCCCGTTCCAGGCGGCGGAAGGCGTCTTCCCCCTGGGAGGTGAAAATATCAGTGATACTTTGCCCTGCCCGGGCAGCAACTAAATCATCCAGATCGACAAAGGAAAGTGAGGCTTTGGCAGCCAGCATCCTGCCGATATGGGTCTTCCCACTGCCCATAAATCCTGTAAGCACAAGCTTAACCGGACCGATGCGCAGCACCTCCTCCGCCAGTCCCTGGCGGAGCCTTTCCCATTCTGTTTTGTGCCTGTCAAAATCCAGCTCGGGATTCCAGATTTTTTGGGCCTCCAAGGCCTGCTCAAAGAGCATCTCCAAACCGCCCTGGGCCCAGATCTTGCGCGACTTGGCCTGCAGAACCAGTCGGGTAGCGGTGGGATTATAAATTGTGTCATAAACTGCCTCAGCCCGCCCAATCTCGCCCGGCGTGAGGGGGACTTGGCCTACTTCAGGCCACATCCCCACGGGAGTTCCATTCAAGAAAACAGCGCCCTCAACTGGATCACCGTCCAAACAGGCCACAGAAATCTCCCGGCAGCCATGTTTTTTCATCTCATCGGCGAGCTCCTCGGCGCGCTGCAAGTTTCTGGCCTTGATCACAATCTCCCTGGCACCGGCACGGCAGGCTTCCATGACCAGCACCCGTGCGACGCCCCCTGCCCCTAGGATGCAAACTTTGCGTCCGGCCATCGGCACCTGGCAGGCTGCAAATCCGGCTCCGTCTGTATTGTGTCCGGTTCGTCCATAGACCGTGTTGACTGCTCCATAGATAGTTGCGGAAGGGGCCAGTCGGTCTAAGAAAGGTATCACATCCACTTTGTGAGGTATAGTGCAGTTGAATCCGTCAAGTGACTCTAAAAGTTTTGGCAGCTCTGCCGGGAGCGACTTCGGATCGATTTCATAGAGTTTGTACTTTCCGGAAATGCCCATTACCGCCATAATACGTTCATGGATCAGGGGCGATAGGCTATGGCCTAAAGGATAGCCGATCAGACCAAAGTTCCTTGTCCTGCCCACCTGCGTCCCTCCTGTCTTAAAGCGCTTTACGTCTGTTATGCCTAATTCACTTTTCCCAGGCTGAATCCTGCATCCTGCTGGGGATGGGAATTCTGACAAAAAAACAAGGGCCGGAGCCCCTGTTTTACTTTTCTGTCAACCTCAAGAATTCTTCAACGTCATCGGTGGCCAGTTGCACTGCAGCCTCCCAGAAGTCAGGCTTGGTCAGATCCACCCCTAAGTGCTTGCGGGCCAAATCTTCCACCGACATCCTGGCCGTATCGGCCAAGAGGTTTGCGTAGCTCTGGGCAAAGCCCTGACCTTCCTCTCTAGCCTTGGCATAAACCCCTGAACTGAAGAGATAGCCGAAGGTGTAGGGGAAGTTGTAGAATGGCACGCCGGTTGAGTAGAAGTGCAGCTTGGATGCCCAGAAATGGGGATGATATTCCTTAAGTGAATCCAGGAAAGCCTCCTTCTGAGCCTCAGTCATCAGCTCGTTTAACTGGGCAGAACTGACTAGTCCCTGCTTTCTGGCCTCGTAAAAACGGGTTTCAAACAGGAAACGGGAGTGAATATCCATGAAGAAGGCCACACTGCGCCCGATCTTATCTTCTAAAATTCCTAGTTTCTCTCCGGGGCTGGCAGCGGCCTTAATCGCCCCGTCCACCACCAAAAGCTCACCGAAGGTGGAGGCTGTTTCAGCCACGTTCATGGCGTACCGGCGCAGAAACATGGGCCGGTCTTTCAAAACATAGCCGTGATAAGCATGCCCCAGCTCGTGGGCGAGGGTACCTAAACTTCCAATGGTGCCGGAATAGGTCATGAAAACCCTAGATTCCTTGCTCAAGGGAAAAGAGGTACAAAAGGCGCCCGGACGCTTGCCTCCCCGATTCTCCGCCTCAACCCAGCGTTTATCCAGAGCCTGCTGGGTGAAGTCTGCAATTTCGGGGCTGAACTTCCTAAACTGATCAACTACAAAGGTTTTGGCATCCTCAAAGGGAATCTCCTTGCCTGCTTCCCCTAAAGGGGCCCCCAGATCATACCAGGCAACCTGATCCAAATCCAAAAGCTCTGCTTTGCGCTCCAAAAACTTGGCCAGATGGGGTTTTCCGCCTTGTACTGCCGTCCACATAGCATCCAGGGTGTCCCGCTCCATGCGATTGATTTGCAGAGGCTCTGCCAAGACATCATCCCAGCCGCGGTTCTTGTAAAGATTGATGCGAAAGCCTGCCAGGTGGTTTAAAGTGCTGGCAAAAAGCTCAGCCTTTTGGGCCCAGGCCTCCTCATACTTCTGGAAAACCTCCTGCCTAACCTGGGGATCAGGGTTGGATAGAAGATTGGCCGCCTGCCCCATGGAAAGAGCCTGTGCCTTGCCATCAAGCTCCATCTCTATGGACATTTCGCCCACTATAGTGTAATACAGGTGTGACCAGGCATGGTAGCCGTCGATCCCCAAGTCGGTTGCCAAGGCTTCCATTTCAGGTCCCATCTTGGTTTTGGCTACATTTCGCCTTTCGTTCAAGGAAAAACTGAGCTCACTTAGCTCTTCGTCGGTGAAGAAAGACTGCCACTTTTCTTCAGGAATGCTGACCAGCAAATGATCGATGGCAGTGAATGCTCCCGCTAAAGCTGCACCGATTTGGCCCAAATCCCCCTGTAGGAGCTTAGCCTGATGGTCCCTGACATCCTGGGCTGTCAGGCAGCCAACAAAAGCCCGGCACTGGCCCAAGCCCGCCTGCACATCCTGCATATCATTGACTATGCTTTTCAACTGCTCCGCATCTAGATCATCATTTAATGCTTCGACTTTTTCTTTCAGCGCTGTTATTTGACTGCGCACTGCATCTAACTGTTTTTTCAATTCCGGTGATGAACTGCCCCCTGGAAAAATGCTGTCTAAATCCCAGGTTTGACTTACCTTGTTCATGGGCTTCCTCCTTTATTTCTAATCCTTGATGATACAACCGCTAATCGACTAAACGGAAACGGGCAGTGAAATGCCGTAAAATGGGCGGTTCATATTCGAAGGCTATTCCTTTGATTTCCTTCCTTCTAGCATAAACCCTGGCGATTGAATCCGCAATATAACGCATATGATTATCAGTGTATACCCTTCTGGGAATAGTCAGGCGCAAGAGTTCGAGGTCGGAAAGTCCGTCTTCCCCAGTCTCGGGATCCCGCCCGTAGAGGAGGGAGCCGATCTCAACTGCTCGAATGCCGCTTTCGATATAAAGCTCTACCGCAAAAGCATGGGCCGGATACTGGGTCTTGGGCATATCAGGCAGGATCCTGCCCACATCCACAAACACAGCGTGTCCGCCAATGGGTGATTGCACCGGAATGCCGGCATCCTGCAGGAGTTTGCCCAAAAGGCCGACTTGGGAGATGCGCTGGGTCAGATAGTCTTCTTCCACCACTTCCTTGAGGCCAATGGCCAAAGCCTCCATATCCCTCCCTGCCAGACCGCCGTAGGTTGGAAAGCCTTCCAGGGGCACCACCATCGCCTGGCAGCGCTGGAAGAGTTCTTGATCGTCCTTAATGGCCAATACTCCCCCAATATTGACCAGGCCGTCCTTTTTGGCACTCATTGTGAAGGCGTCGCCATAGGAAAACTGCTCCCGCACAATTTCCGGGATGTTCTTGTCAGCATATCCAGCTTCACGTTGCTTGATGAAATAGGCATTCTCAGCAAACCTGGCGCTGTCGATTACTACGGGAATACCGTATCTTTTCCCAATTTCAGAGGCGCCCTTGATATTGGCCATGGAAATCGGCTGGCCGCCGACGCTGTTGCAGGTAACGGTAATTACAATGGCGGCAATGGAATCCCTGCCTTTTTCCTGGATAAAGCTCTCCATAGCTTCTAAGTCAAAGTTGCCCTTAAAGGGGTGTTCCCTGGCTGTATCCAAAGCTGCCTCGGAAATAAAGTTCACCGCCCTGCCCCTGGCCAGCTCAATATGGGCCTTAGTGGTGTCAAAGTGCATATTGCCTAAGACATACTGGCCGTCACGCTCAATCAGCAGAGGGAATATTACCTGTTCTGCCCCCCGGCCCTGATGAGTGGGGATTACGTACTGATAACCGGTCAGGTCTTGGACGGTCTCTTCCAGATGATAAAAGTTGGCACTGCCCGCATAGGACTCGTCACCGAGCATCAGTCCGGCCCATTGCCGATCACTCATGGCGCCGGTGCCGCTGTCAGTGAGCAAATCAATAAAGACCTCACTGCTGCGCAGCAAAAACGGGTTATAACCAGCCCTTTCGATACATCTTTGACGTTCTTCCCTGGGCAGAAGTCTAATTGGTTCCACCATTTTGATCTTGAACGGTTCCGGATGATACGATGTCATGTGAACTCCCCTTCGCAATTTTTCTAACTATCTCTTTACCTAACTATTAGATTGATCATGGGAAATCCCCTTCACAAGTCTGGAAAGTTTTCCGGTGAAATTACAAGGGACCAGCGAGGTCTGCTGACCCCTGCTGGTCGCCTGTCACTGGTCACTGTCTGCCTGTTGATTGTCTCTGTCGAGAATATCCGGTACGTATCTGCCGGTCTTTCTTCTTTGGCGGACGCATTGGGTGAGCAAGTACTCAATCTGTCCGTTAACCGAGCGAAAGTCGTCCTCTGCCCAGGCGGCAATCTCCTCATAAAGCTTATGAGACAAGCGCAGCGGAACTTGCTTTTTGGACATCTCTAATACAAACTTCCACTGTTCACTATGGGCTGGGCGTCTCGATTGCCGCACAGGATGACTAGAAGATTGGATACCATAGCCGCCTTACGTTCTTCGTCAAGCTGCACAACATCTTTTTCGCTGAGGCTTTCCAAGGCCATTTCAACCATGCCCACCGCTCCGTCCACAATCATCTTTCTGGCGTCAATAATTGCGCTTGCCTGCTGCCTTTGGAGCATTACTGCCGCAATTTCAGGGGCATAGGCCAGATGGGTAATGCGGGCTTCCAGGATTTCGAGTCCTGCGTGCTGCACTTTCTCCTGAATAGTTTCCCGAATGCGCTCCGCCACAATTGCGCTTGAACCCCTCAGGCTACCTTCGTCAGGCCGGCCATCTCCGGTTGTGTCGATACCTGGGGCCACATCATAGGGATAGATGCGGACAATGTCCCTCACTGCGCTGTCAGCCTGCAAGGACAGATATTCTTTGTAATTGTCCACATTAAACACCGCCTGAGCAGTGTCCACAACCCGCCACATCACCGCAATGCCAATTTCGACAGGATTACCAAGAACGTCGTTGACTTTTTGTTTGGAGTTGCTGAGGGTCATAATCTTGAGAGAAATCTTCTTGTTGGACACATTAATCTGCCCAGAGGTGCCCTGACCGGAAATAATGACTTTAGAAGATCCTTCCCGATCTACATCGGCGCTCTGCCCTAGGCGGGTCTTGGCGGCGGGATTGACTGCAGATGAGAAAGGATGCACAAAGAAAAAGCCAGGTTCCCGCAAAGTTCCAATATACTCGCCAAACAAAGTAAGCACCAGGGCTTCTTGGGGCTTGATTACTTTAAAGCCAAAGAAGGGAATGATACCTACAAAAAGACCCAGGAGCCCAAAAACAAGCGGCAACGCACCCATGCTCCTCCCGCCGTCCAGCAGTATGCCTCCCCAGATGACTAGACCGATCATGGCCAGATAAAGCAGAGTAAACAGAATAAGCAAGGGAATCCCAGGTCTCGCCTTCAATATTTTTTCGTTCATACACAAAACCTCCTTGTATATATTGTTGATATCATAATAATATCATTCTTATATGGAAAAAGCAAGCAAGAATTGGAAAGAATGGTTCATAATCAACAGACCTCTTGCTTAATAAAAAGAACGGTGCTATAGTGAAAAAGTGAACATTCTTGTGAGCGAAAGGAGGCATCTTTACATGAAATCAATACGAATTTTATGGAAATTTATGGCACATAATCGACTCTTATATCTAGGAGCTATCCTCTCGGTAGCGCTGGCCAGCCTGGCAAGAATCTCCACACCCCTTGTCATTCGCATCACCATCGACAACATCATTGGAGATGAGCCGCTAGCTGCACCCCTTTTAATCCGCAATTTTGTGGAAAACATCGGTCAAGCACTCTGGGTCCCTGGTATAGTGTTGATTGCCATCACTGCACTCCGGGGGCTTTTTATGTTTCTCAGGGGCAGGCTTGCCGCGCAGGTCAGTGAAAACATCGCCAAGAATCTGCGCAACCGGGTTTACGACCATATTCAGCACCTGCCTTACAAGTATCATAAGGAAGCTGATACTGGAGACCTGATGCAAAGATGCACTTCTGACGTGGACACGATTCGCAGATTCCTCGGCGTGCAGCTTGTGGAAATGGGCCATTCTCTCTTTATGGTCATTTTTATTACCGGCGTAATGCTCAGTGCTGACTCGCGCATGACTGCCATCTCCCTTGCCGTACTGCCGATTATTTTTGCCTTTGCAGTAATCTTCTTTATCAAGGTCAAGAAGGCGTTTCGGGAGGCTGATGAAGCAGAAGCAGAACTCACCACAGTGCTGCAGGAAAATCTGACCGGCATCAGGGTAGTGCGGGCCTTTGCCAATCAGGAGTATGAGATTGGACGCTTTGACGGCAAGAATATGGCGTACCGGGATAAGGTCTACCACTTGATCTGGCTCTTGGCCTGCTACTGGTCTGCCAGTGACCTCTTGGCCTTTCTCCAAATAGGCGTAGTGCTGGTGGCCGGCGCTTATTATACCGCCGTAGGTGAGATCACCATCGGAACAATGGTGCTTTTTGGCACCTACATCGGCATGCTGGTCTGGCCCGTCCGCCAGATGGGGCGCATTTTAACCGACATGGGCAAGGCTTTGGTGTCTGCAGAAAGGCTCCAGGAAATCCTGGATGAGCCCCGGGAGAACCTTGTAGAGAACCACAGGCAGCCTCCAATCACCGGAAATATTGTGTTTGATAACGTATCCTTTGGATATGAGCCGGGTCAGCGGGTGCTGGAAAACTTGAGCTTTTCGGTTGGGGCAGGCCAGACTGTCGCCATTTTAGGTCATACCGGTTCAGGCAAAAGTTCCCTGGTTCACCTTTTGGCCCGCCTTTATGAATACGATGCAGGGTCGATCACCATCGACGGTGTTGAACTTAACACCATCGACAAAAGGTGGATCCGTAAGCATGTGGCGGTAGTTTCACAAGAACCCTTTCTCTTTGCCAAGACAATCCGGGAAAATATCACTCTGGCCAGCGGAGAGGTTACTGACCAGGAGCTTCACGCCGTCTGCCGGCAGGCAGCGGTCCATGATGTTATCCTCAGTTTTGACCAGGGCTATGACACCTTGGTGGGCGAGCGCGGCGTCTCTGTTTCAGGCGGCCAAAGGCAAAGGATTGCCATCGCCAGGGCCCTGATCACAGACAGTCCGATTTTAATCTTCGATGATTCCTTAAGTGCGGTGGATACTGAGACAGATCTGGCTATCCGTAATGCCCTGGAGAAACGCGCCAGCAGAGCAACAACTTTCCTGATATCCCACCGGGTGGCAAGTCTCTCCAAGGCTGATCTGATCCTGGTTCTGGAAGACGGCAGGATCGTACAGCGCGGTACCCATGAACAGCTGATGGCAGAAGCCGGGCCCTACGCCCGCACCTGGGAAATACAAAACACACTGGAAGCAGAAATTAAGGCAGCGAGGTGATCAATATGCAGCAAGCAGTTCTGCAGGAAGAAGTGCACGAAGAGAAAATAGATCTTAAACTGTGGCGCCAGATCCTGCAGCTGGCCAGACCCTACAAGCGTTACATTATATATGCTATCGTGTCCACTGTGGTTATGGCCGGAGGCGATGCCCTCTTCCCCTACATGACCAAGGTGGCAATTGACAATTTTGTGGTTCCCCAGCGAACCGAAGGGCTGGGCTGGTTTGCAGCCGCCTTTGCACTCCTGATTGCAGTGCAGAGTTTCACTGTCTACATGTTCATTAATATGGCCGGCAAGGTAGAATCGGGAGTCACCTATACGATCCGCCAGGCAGGCTTTGAACATCTGCACACACTGTCATTTTCCTTCTATGACAAGCGGGCTTCCGGCTGGCTCCTGGCCCGTTTGACCAGCGATGTTAACCGTCTGGGTGAGATTGTCTCCTGGAGTTTAATTGACCTTCTGTGGGGCGGAGCAGCCATGGTATTTTACGCCATTGTCATGTTCAGCATGAACTGGCGCCTGGCCCTGTTGACAATCTGTGTGATACCCATTCTGGCCCTGATCAGTGTCTACTTTCAAAAGCAGATCCTCCGGGCCTACCGCAGTGTCAGACGGATGAACTCCAGGATCACCGGAGCTTTCAGCGAAGGCATTATGGGGGCAACCACCACCAAAATCCTGAGCAGAGAAGAGGAAAATCTAGGTGAGTTTGAAACCCTGACCAGCGGCCTGAAGGCATCGAGCGTCCGGGCGGCTACCTTTTCCGCCCTCTTCCTGCCCATCGTTCTGATGCTGGGCAACATCGCCACCGCCCTCACCCTCTGGGTAGGCGGAAACGGAGTTATTGCGGGAACTGTGACCTATGGAGTCTTGGTTGCCTTTGTCTCCTATGCGATTCAGTTTTTTGACCCAGTGCGGGAGATCGCCCGCATTTTCGCGGAGCTGCAGATGGCCCACGCGGCCGCAGAACGGGTGATGGGCCTTTTGAACACGGACCCTGAGATTCAGGATCGTCCCGATGTGGAAGGCAGCGTGCCTCCCCTTGTGGGCGGAGTGGAGTTTGAACACGTCAGCTTTGCTTACAACCCCCAGGAACCTGTTCTCTCTGACTTCAATCTCAAGGTCGAACCGGGTCAGACGGTGGCCCTGGTAGGTGAAACGGGTTCGGGGAAAAGCACTATCGTCAATCTAGTCTGCAGATTCTATGAACCGACAGAAGGGCGCATCCTAATTGACGGAGTAGATTATCGCGACAGGCCCCTGGCCTGGCTGCAGGGAAGTCTAGGTTATGTATTACAAAGCCCCCACCTTTTTTCCGGTACAATTCGGGAAAATATCCGTTACGGAAATCTAAAGGCCAGTGATGAAGAAGTGGAGCGGGCAGCTGAACTTGTTAATGCCCATGAGTTTATCAGCAAACTCTCGCAGGGCTATGACACGGAAGTAGGCGAAGGGGGCGGACTTTTGTCTACAGGGCAGAAGCAGCTGATTTCCTTTGCCCGGGCTATCCTGGCCGATCCGAGAATATTTGTGCTGGACGAAGCAACATCATCCATCGATACCGAGACTGAAATGCTGATTCAGGAGGCGATTCGAACCATCCTTACCGGGCGCACCAGCTTTATCATAGCCCATCGCCTTTCTACCGTACGATCAGCCGATGTAATTCTGGTAATCCGGGATGGGAAAGTACAGGAAAAAGGCAGCCACGAAGAACTTATGGCTGCCGGAGGCTATTATTACCGCCTGTACACAAATCAATTTCTGGAAGACTAAACCCCCTGCCCAGGGGGGTTTATCTTTTAGGGCGCAAGCTCCTGCAATGCTTGGAAATAGTGTTCTGTCTGTTCAACCGTCTTGCCATTCAAGAACACATAGAGGTCGGGCAGTTCGATCACGATATAGGGCGGCTTATTTTTGTAGATGTACAGTTTAGCTTGGCCGTACCCGCTGAGGGAGTAATTGCCCAGGGCGTAGCTCCCGGTTTCCGCGCCGTTCGTCCTGCTCCGTGCGGGCAGTCTTTCTGCCAAAGAAACGCTTTCAATGTCTTCTGCAGGAAAGGAAAATCCGTAGAGGGGCGCCTTCACCACAACCTGTCCTTCTGCAATCTCCAGGCTATATTCCGCTTGTTCGAAGGCAAAAAATAGCAAGAACATAGCCAAGAGCAGCACCCCCACAGCCGCCATGCTCCCATAAAAGATCCTTCTCCCCACTTTGTGACCAATATTAATCGTCAGACCGTAACCAATACGTTTTTCCACGAAAATCCTCTGATCATGGGGATTGTTGTAGACCCCACCCCGCCAGTAACGGGTCTGGTCCGCAGTGAAAACAGCATCCTCACCGGACAGGACTTGATTCTGCCTGCCCCTGATATACGCAGCAGTTGTGAAAATGGCTGCCAGGGTCAAGACAGGAGCAAGTACAGCAAATGTTCCCAAACCGTCTGCCTCTGCCTGAGAAAAAAGCAATACCACACTTAAGAGCAGCAGACTGTGCACGTTAGCCAGCACTGCCCAGCAAAATGTCCAGCCTCGAATAGAAAGGCGCGTTATGGCTAAATTAACCTCGGTATCTTCGCTGTAGGCCTGGGCCCGCTCTTTTGCTGCCAGCACCCATAAGAGATAGAAAAGCAGCGTTTCGCCGCAAGCTAAAGCGGCAGCAATGTAACTGCCCCGAGAGTGACCCCAGACCAAAAGGCCCATTGCGACCAGGAGCGGAGGGATAAACCACAGCCCGGAGACGGGCATCTTCTGCTTTTCTCTGGAAACAAACAGATCAACCCTGATTACATCACTATCTCCCTGCTCCCACCCTTCCCGGCTCCTTAGTTCCAGCAGCTGCCGGGAGTATGAACGGAATAGCAGATTGCCTCCGGCCAAAGCCAGACCGATCCAGACAGTCATCAAGAGCAGCACAGTACTTACCGCACTAGGCAGGATGACCACAACTCCCCCTGCCAGAGTAACCAGAAATAGCTGCAGGTTCGCCCGTTTATACCTCTCAATCAGCTCCAGCACGCCAGGATCATGTTGGGCCTCCCTAGGCAGGCTGACGCCAAGCACCACAGTTTTCTTCATAGCAGCTGCTGAGCGGAAACTGATAAAAAAGGATACAGCAATAAGCACTACAACAGGCACCAAGATCAAGGTCATAAGCCCTCTCCCCCTTGTTTTGGATTCTCAAAAATCTGTGCACACAGCGCCACTAGTTCTTCCTTCTCCAGGCCCCTGGCCCGTGCTTCTGCGATCAACAGTGAGAGCTGTTTTTGCCAAAGCACCGGAAAGTGTGGTGTTCTCTGGGCAGCCACCCGCACTCTCGCCCCTTGGCGACGGTCGATCTCAATAAAACCCTGATCCTTCAGAAGCGTATAGGCCTTGTTGACCGTCATGGCATTGATCCCTAAATCTTCCGCCAGCTGGCGTACGCTCGGAAGCGCCTCACCTGCTGCCAACAGCCCGCAACCGATGCCCAGCACGATCTCGTTGCGCAGCTGAAGATAGATCGGTTCTTCCCCAGTCATATCCAAAGTGATCAGCATAGAACCCTCCCTTTCTGTATACCTTGTATTAGTAATCATAATACAGATAATGCAAAAATGCAAGCAAGTCATAGTCCCCAGAACCCTTGACCGCTGCAGACAACTGCGTTATAATAAATACGAAAATTGCATACGAAATTCTTCGGGGCGGGGTGAAATTCCCCACCGGCGGTTAAAGTCCGCGAGCGGCTGGTTTACAGCTGTTGATTTGGTGAAATTCCAAAACCGACAGTATAGTCTGGATGGGAGAAGAACAGGCAGTGTGTGTATGCTGACTGTGGTATTTTGAATTGCCAAGAGCAACCTGAAGAATTTCAGGTTGCTCTTTTTGCTGCAGGTGTGATCAATAACACAATGCAATGCGAACTGAAAGGAGTATCATCATGTTCAAAAAAACAAGCATCCTTGCCGCCTTACTCATGGTCTTCGCAGGAACCGTTTTCCTCCCGATCCTCGCCGAAGCAAACGAGGTTACCACCATTACTTACTGGCATTACCTCAGTGGGGATAATGCTGAGATTCATGGGCGCATGGTGGAAGAGTTCAATGCACAGCATCCCCACATTCAAGTAGAAATGCTCTATACCGGCAATCAGTTTGTGGCCAGAGATAAATTGCTGGCAGCAGTAGCGGGGGATGTACCTCCGGCGGTGGCCTTGGTGGATCAGTTCTGGCCCCCTCTAATGGTATCTACAGGCGCTTTAGTACCGCTCAGCAAGTTCGTAGATCCAGCAGAATATCTGAAGGACTACAGCCAAGTGTCCAAGGATACGGTAACAGTGTTTGGCGAAGCCTGGACAGTTCCCTTCTCCTTAAGCAACCAAATCCTGCTTTACAACAAGGACAAGTTCAGGGAAGTCGGCCTGGATCCTGAAAAACCCCCCGCAACCTGGGATGAGCTTGTGGAATATGCCCAGGCCCTTACCCGGGACATTGACGGAGACGGGCGGATCGATGAATGGGGCGTTAACTTCACAACCAGAGCCAACCTTGGCTCCATGTATGCCTTTATCACCTTTCTCTGGCAGGCTGGAGGGGAACTTTACAGCGAGGATTACAGCGAAGCCGTCTTTAACGATGCAGCGGCCCTGGAAGCAGTGGAATTTTGGATCGATTTAGCCCACAAACATCAGGTGCTTTCACTGTCTCCTCCCCCGGAAGGGTTTGAGACTGGGCGCATTGCCATGCAGTATTCCAGCACATCTTCCATCGCTGCCACCAAGAACAAAGTGGACTTCGATTTAGGGGTTGCCCCTTTACCGAAATACAAGAACCAAGTAACCGGCGTCGGCGGCAGCAGCCTGGCGATCTTCAACACCACGCCGGAGCAGGAAGCTGCGGCGTGGGAGTTTGTCAACTGGATGTCCAGCAGTGAAAACAACCTGAAGTGGAGCATGAAAACAGGTTATATCCCCCTCAGAAATTCAGTGCGGGAGTCCGAAGCTTATCAGCAGTACCTGGCAGATAACCCTCATATGCAAATTGTCCTCGACCAGTTCGACTATGCCAGGGCACGGCCAAACACCGTCAGCTATGCAGATCTGTCCCGGATTTTAGGCGTAGCGGTGGAAGAAGCCCTCTATGGCAGCGGTAATCCCCAGCGGATCTTGGATAATGCAGTTCAAGAAGCAAACATCCACATTGAAACCCTAGACTAAATGATAACAAAGGCTCAGGTCACACCTGAGCCTTTGTCTTTTGCCTTTTTTCAGGATTGAACCGCAGAAAGAGCACCAAACCGGCTGCATTCACCAAGGCCACCGCAAGCCAGAAGAGTCCGAACGAGTAAGCAGCAAGCCAGGAGAGACCAATGGAACCTAAGACAACGCCCAAGTCAAAGGCATTACTAAAAAAGGCCAAATCATTTGATACGTCGATTGGGTTCTTGCTGTAGCCGGGAACCATCGTCATCAGCACGGTATTCACTAAGGCAAAGCCGATTCCGCAAAGAACTGCGGACACTGACAGCATAACAAATCCATTAAGCATGGACAAACATAAAAGACCTGCAATTAAGAGGCCAAAACCGGGGATAATCAGGGCGCTTCGTCCAAAGCGATCTGACAAGGGACCCGAAATGGCCCCGCCTGCTGTAAAGACGAGGGCAAAAATACCGAAGAACAGACCGGGATTGGCAATGCCTGCCGCCTGGGCATGGAGGGCAAGCATGGATGATGTTGCCCCCATGTAAGTGGCGCCTAGAAGCATGCACCCGGAGACAACCAGGAGATCTGGATTTTTCCAGGGGGAATGGGGCTGATACTTGCGCCCCATGCCCGGCGCTAAAGCTGCGGGTTTTTCTTTAATCACAAAGCTTAAGACCATGGCGAAGCCCACAATCAAACTTGCCGTCCAAAAGAGAGTGGAATAGTCAAATCTCTCCGCCAAGAAACTGCCTAAAACAGGTCCGGCAGTCATGCCCAGGCCCGCCATTGCTGAGAAGATGCCAAAGAACATGCCGCGATTATGGGCGTGGGATTGTTCCGAAATCATACCCTGGATCCCTGTCAAAAAGCCTGCAAGGCCAATGCTCTGGATCAGGCGAACCAGGGCCAAAAAGCCAAAACCCCAGAAGGGCTGGTACAAAAACAGGACAAAAGTGGCCGTCACCAGACCGATGCGAAGTACAAGCAGATTGGAATAGCGGGTAGACATTTTCCCAAAAACCACCTTGGCAAAAATGGCCCCCAGGGATATAAAACCGACAAGTGCCCCCACTACTGCTTCATTGCCTCCCAACCCGGTGATATAAAGGGGCAGAGTGGGCACAAACATCTGATTCATCGTGTGGTATAAAAAAGCTATCAAAAAAACGAGAACTATATCCTTGTATTTTGCCATGAACCTGCAACGTACTCCTTTCACTACAGAACAAAGAGGAAAATCATTAAGAAGTGCAACACTGTACCAATGCCTACAAAAATATGAAAAACCTCGTGAAAACCAAACTTCTCGGGAATGAAATTAAAAATCTTTGTGGCATAAATAATCGCCCCCAAGGTATAGGCAGCTCCCCCTGACACCATTAGAATCAGGGCGGATCTTGGCAGACTGTCGATTAGCTGCTTAAAGGGAATGACGGCCATCCAGCCCAAGGCCAGGTAAAAGGCGGCAGTCAAACCGCGGGCCATTCCCACCAGCCAAACCTTTAACACTGCACCTAGCGTGCACAGACCCCAAATCACAGCTAACATAATCCAGCGCCATGGATCATTTAGACCATAGTAAAGCACCGGTGTATAGGTCCCCGCGATTAACATGTAGATGGAGATATGATCTAACTTGCGCAAAATCAGTTCCTTCCTGGGAGTGGTTTCTACCCAGTGATAAAGGGTGCTGGCACCATAAAGCAGCACAAT
>JAAYOM010000076.1 GCA_012520315.1 Bacillota bacterium
ACCTTCGCGATGGCAACGCGATGCTCTACCAATTGAGCTACTGCCGCATGGTGGGCGAAACAGGGCTCGAACCTGTGACCCCCTGCTTGTAAGGCAGGTGCTCTCCCAGCTGAGCTATTCGCCCTGAGTGAATTCAGTTATCAGGTCCGGACAGTTTTAAAGTATACCAGCACTTTGTGTGGATGTCAACTCTTTCTCCAAACATTTTTGTTCTTCCCTCGCCAAAGCCCTAAACCGGCGAGTCCACGTCATCATGTTGCAGACTTTTGCGCTGAAATCTCTGCAAGAGCTGCGCTGAACTCCATATTCTTACTTTCTAGATGAAAAAGGAGTTTTGCTCATTTGGGAGAATTGATACTATAGGAACTATAACATAATAGGGTGGTGGATGCAAGTGCGTAAGGCTAACTTTATTTTGGTAATCCTGGTAGTCGCGTTGTTGAGTGGCACAGCACTGGCAAAGGGAGTTCCTGTGGACATTCCTGGCACAGGGGTAAATTTCTTCCTCTATCGTTATGAGGGGCAAACAGCTCCCTACGAGAAGATCAACGCAATTTGGGAAAATCTCTCCAAGGCATTTCAGGCATGGGTAGACGGTGGACAAAAACCAGGCGCTCTTTCAGGTAAAGATGTCCAGGTTAAGGGAAATGACATCTATGTCAAAGACCAGTTCGTTTTAACTGTTGATCAGTATCACGCAGATGCAAACAAAGCAAGTCGTCCCCAATTGGCCGAAAAATGGGCAGCAAACCTCCGCAAAGGGGTAGACGCCTTTGTGGCGATAAATACTGCCAAATAATCAGCGACAAAAGGGAGTAGTCACAATTGCACCAGTCAACATCCCGGTAAGCAACCCTGGCGGTGCACTTTGGAGACAAAGGACGAGACTTTTGGCACGCTCAGCAAGCGTGCTTAAAGTCTCTTTTTCTTGGAAGGGGAACAGCATGGTCTACATAATATTTCTAATCAGCCTGCTGGCGGTATCCAAGGGAGCCGACTGGCTCGTGGACGGCGCAGTGGGCATCACTAAGTCATTAGGCATTTCTCCGGTCATAGTTGGAGCTACTGTCGTTAGTCTAGGCACTACACTGCCTGAAGCATTAATCTCCTCATTCGCCGCCTACCAGGGACGAAGCGAGGTTATCGCCGGAACAGCCTTAGGCAGCATTCTGTTCAATACGGCAGTGATCCTCGGACTGTCTGTACTGATCAAGCCGGCCATAATTTCGTCTCGCGATACACTCTACAAAGCGGGAACAATGATCGCAGTGCCGACTCTGTTTGCACTTCTGTCCCTTGACCACCATATCTCCAGATGGGACGCTTTGCTCCTTGTCTTCATTCTGCTGCTCTTTTTGATCTCCAACATGATGAAAGGGGTCAAACAATCGCAGGGGAATAACAACAAGGAGACTGGGCAAAAGCTCTCCCAACATTTCATCAGGCTTGCGGCAGGCTGCGCCTCAGTAGTGCTTGGAGCCAGATTCCTCTTGGATTCCGGGGTGGAGATAGCCCGGTTTCTAGGGGTTTCTGAAGCGGTAATTGCCCTGACCCTATTTGCAGTAGGCAGTTCACTGCCAGAACTCATTACCGGAATCACAGCAGCCAAGCGAGGGCATATTGATCTCGTTCTGGGCAATATTATGGGGGCTAATACGCTGAACATTATCTTTGTAATGTCTTTATCCGGCCTAATTCAACCTTTCGCCGTAGATCCCAACGTACTTCAAGCAGACATTCCCCTGAGCCTTGTAACAATGGGAATACTGTTCGTCCCTGCCCTGTTCACAAGGCGCATCGATCGCTGGCAGGGTTTAATCACGATTCTTGGCTACATTCTCTGTCTAATCTTCATTATTGGCATCAGATCATATTAACTTATGGAGGTGTTACAGTGCACGACCACTTTTACAGCGAGCTGGAGTTCCCGGTACCGGCTGTAAGGCCTTTGATCGCCTGTAATATGGTCTCTTCCTTAGACGGCAAAGTGACTGCAGACGGCAATCAGCCTGCCAGTTTGGGCAGCTCCTTTGATCGACGCACTATGGGTGTCATCCGCAGCCATTTTGATGCGGTTCTAGCCGGCGGAAACACTGTTCGGCTTCACCCTTACTATCTAGGTGTACCCCGCGGGCTGGAAGAGTTTAGAAAAGGGAAGGGGCTGGCACACCAACCCCTAACTGTACTGCTCACAAAAAGCGGCAACCTAGATCCTCTCACCCCCCTTTTTGAGCAGGCTCCCAGGCCGCCTGTGATCATTACATCAGCTTCTGGAGCCGGCAGTCTGCCGCCCGAGATCAAAAGGCAAGCTAGGGTGGAAATCCTGGCGGAGGCAAGTCCTGAGGCCATTTTATCTCTCCTGCAGGAAAAGTATCAGGTCCAGCGCCTCCTGCTCGAAGGAGGCCCTAGCGTCAACTATCAGTTTATGCAGGCTAAGTGCCTTGACGAACTGTTTCTCACCCTGCACCCCGGTTTAATCGGTAAACGCACCGACCTAGGCCTCGCCGCAGGCGACGAGGTACTGGACAAAGCCGCAAGGATCAGCTTGGTTTCGGTCCACCAGCAAGTCGATGAACTCTATTTGCGCTATCGGATTGCCTGGTGATCTAAAAGCCCCTAAAGAAGAACATGCCAGCAGCCAAAGTCAAAATCAAGTTCACAATTTGACCGACGATGTGCAGCTTCACAGTTGGCTGACCGGTAAATACCTTCTTCAGGCTGGCAAAGCGCGAATCCAGACCGATGGTGACAAAGGCCAGGGTAAAGAGCCAGGTGCGCGCGGCCTTCGTTACCTGCAGAATTCCATCCACCTGGCCCTGCCCCAGCGCGGGAACGAGAATAAAGGACATGATTAGAGAAGCTCCCACAAAGCCCAGGATAAACTTGGGGAAGCGCAGCCAGATTTCCTTGATACCCAGCTTTTCGACGCCTTCCTCCTGTTCCACCCTGGTCACAAAGAACACTGCCCAGCAAAAGGCCACAACCCCGATCAGTGCATTTTGCAACATTTTCACTATTGCCGCCACTTCCATCGCCGCAGGACCAACCATGCTTCCTGCAACCACTACAGCCCCGGTGGAGTCAACAGTACCGCCAATCCAGGCCCCGGCAACTGTTTCACTCAGACCCATC
>JAAYOM010000012.1 GCA_012520315.1 Bacillota bacterium
ACTGTATCAGCTGCACATGGAACTGCACAAGCGCCTCCGCACTTAACTGCACACCATAATGTTGGCCCGGCTGCTGAATAAGTACTTATATCTTGATACATATCAACGCCTCCTCTCTAATTTTTTTATAGATATTGCAAAACATTAGGTTCCTATTAGCCAATATAAAACAAGGAATATAACATATCCTCTATAAGGTTCTTTACATCTAATATATAAAGTAAAGGCTCTATATTCATACCTTTGTTTTGCAATTACCTACCTCTCCTTAATTAGTAATTTATATCTAAAATTTATAACACCATTGCTATAGTTATTAACAAAATCCTTATTTTAAGTTTGATGATATCCTTAAATTCATAGTAATATTTAATTCCATATATATTGAGTTGGTAACTTAATATACAATGCTTAAATAATTCAATATTTTTATATTTTCCATTATATCACTTTTTTCCAATTTGCAACAATTTTATACGACATTTATTGACATGCAAAGATTTGATGTATATTTGCATATAACCTTATTATTTTTCAAACATCTGCATGGGCTTGGTGTTTTAAAAATATTATTTCCATTCCAAGAAACGGCACTTGCCGATTTGCATGATAAGATTAATAAAGCACACTTAATGTGGAGTGAACGTACCCCAAATGATACGGAGGCAATGGAAAGGATTAATGACTTTACTGAGAATGAATTTATTACACTGTATGAAAAAAATAAGCGGTCCATTGCTAGACTTAACGAGGCACGAAAGAATATCTATGAAAGATAACTAATGCTTCTGCACAACCGATATCTGTAGCATGGATATTACCAGATTCAATCGATTTTTATATACCAGATAATAGCATGAAATTTGGGCAGCACCTCTATTGTTCTGAGGATGACACATTTGAGACGTCACCTAAAACATGGAAAATTGGAGTTATTACTGAGGAGCTCAACAATGTTGCTGTATGCTAGTTACGTAATCTTGACCGCAAAAAGTGGGCACTTGAAATCCCATATGAAGTCAGCGGCGTAACCACTTCAATGTTTCCAGATTTAGTAATTATCTGCGCAGATTCACAGGTACATTTTTGACATTCTGAAGCACATGACCCAAGCCGCAAGGACAATTACCCTAAGGCAGTAGGCTTAGCAAAGTTCGCTGAGAAGCACTGGGAAAAATTTGGCAGAACACAGCTTATTAGATTAAAAAAGGGTGTTGATGGACGCGAACATTTCTATTGATTGGATATGGGCAAAACAACGATTAGCAATAAAGTTCGTGGCATTACATCAAACGAGGAGCTTGATAGAATCTTCGATACAGATGCTGTAAGAGAGGATTAAATAATACATCTATCCTATCTCCTCAACCCTGTTAATATATCTAACCTGTCAACTCAACCCTATCACTTTCAGGGCAGTTGATATGTTACCACAAACAATAAAAATAAGGGTTTCCTGACATTATCTCTTCCGGCAAAGTAACCGTGAGAAAAACCTAATGTCTGGAAACCCTTTATTTATCAGTGTTTTGAATAACCCTACTTCTCAACCCTTGACATCAATGCTACGCACTCAACATGCCTTGTCCAGGGAAACATGTCCACTGGTTGAACCGGCCCTGGGACATAGCCGTTTTTCTTAAGGTAACTGAGATCCCTGGCCAAGGTCGACGGGTTGCAGGACACATAGCAAATTCTTCGTATCTGAGCAGTCGCAAGTGTTTCCAGGAGGGAAGGATCGCATCCTTTGCGGGGGGGATCAAGGATCACCCCATCAACTTTTCCATGCTCTTTGACAAGCTCAGGTAGGACGTCTTCAGCACGGCCTACATAAAATGTCGCCCGGTCAATCCCGTTGAGCCTGGCATTGTATCTCGCATCCTCAACAGCAGCTGCAAATGTCTCTACCCCAATTATTTCTCTAGCATCTGCCGCTAAGTACAACCCGATGGTGCCGGCCCCGCAGTAAAGATCCAGGACAGTCTCGCTGCCATTTAACTGCATTGCTTCCCGGACCAAATCATAGAGCACCTTGGTTTGCACGGGGTTGACCTGAAAGAAAGAACCGGGAGAGATCGCATAGTCCAAATGACCGATAGAGTCCATAAGATAGCTCTCGCCCCAAATTACCCTAGTATCCCTCCCTAAGATAACGTTAGTGACGTCGGGATTGACGTTATGGGCCACACTGACCAGTTCAGGCACTGCTTCCCTCAGTCTAGTCAAGAACTCATTTTGCTTGGGCAGATCAGATGTGCGCGTCACCAAGATCAGCATCAGCTGGTCCCGGGAAAAACTAACCCTAATCACCGCATGGCGCAACACGCCTGTGTGATTGATCTCATCATAGGGTTCAATTCCCAGTTCCTGAACAGTGCGCTTTAACACTAAGGCCAGCTTGGTAATTAGTGGATGTTGAATTTCACAGGTCTCCATATCTACGATATCATGACTTCCCTTACGGAAAAAACCCATGACCAAGCCGCTGTCTGCTTGGCCTAAGGGAAGCTGGGCCTTGTTTCTGTAGTGGTAGGGGATGTTCATGCCGACGGTTGGCAAAACTTCGAGATCAAGCCCGCCAATCCGCTCCATAGCGTCCACAACCTGCTGCCTCTTCCAGCGCAGCTGGGCTCCATATTCCATGTGCTGCAACTGACAGCCGCCGCACTCAGGTGCATGGGGACAGCTTTGTGCCCGCCGATCAGATGAGGCTTCCAAGATTTCCACAAGTTCACCATAACCAAGCCGCTTCTTAAGGTGCACTAAGCGAATCTTCACCCGATCACCTGGGATTGCCTCCGGGACAAAAACCACACGCCCTTCTATCCGCCCAACCCCCGATGCTTCATGGGAAAGCCCTGTTATATCCATGACATGTTCCTGTCCAACTTGCCACTTCGCCATTTTGTCACATCCCTTCAAAAAAGCCGAGAACTGCGCTGGGATAACTCCCGTCCTCGGCCCTTATCTAACTTCGTTTGACCCTTAACATAGACAGTGGTTTGACCTCAGCCATGGGTACTCGCACTGTGTAATTGGCGTGTGCTTCAGAAAGTTCCTCACCTGAATCTTCCCGAGTCATCCTGCTGATAGTCTGAACTAGAAGCGGTCCCCGGGGCTGCAGCACTTCCACAACCTCCCCTACCGGCAGGCGATTCCGCACACTGATCACCCCTTCTCCAGCTGCTGAATCAAATCGCTCCACCACACCGACCACATCATACTCCCGGATATAAGAGCTGGTGGCAGGATGAATTCCCGCATCAGACGGAACAAAGAAACCCGCATAATAAGGACGGTGGCTTACCTTGTCCAACTCATCCAAAAGCTCCTGGGGCAGCTGATAGTTGCCTGGATCTGCTGCATACAAATCAAGAGCCTCCCGGTAAGCCCTAACAACTGTAGCCACATAATAAGAACTCTTCATGCGTCCCTCAATTTTGAGACTGTGGACTCCGATCTCTGCCAAATCAGGAATATACTCTATTAGGCGCAGGTCCTTGGAGTTGAATATGTGCGTACCGCCCTCATCT
The DNA here is from genome assembly GCA_012520315.1 of Bacillota bacterium. Lineage (GTDB taxonomy): Bacteria > Bacillota > Limnochordia > Darwinibacteriales > Darwinibacteriaceae > UBA5420. Next base: position 3,534 of record JAAYOM010000012.1, read on the forward strand.
TCTTCGATGGGCATGTACTCGCCCGGCCTCTTCTCTTCCATTACAGTATAACGCCAGCGGCAGCTTTGGGCGCACTCTCCGCGGTTGGCATCGCGACCGGCGAGTACATTGCTGAGCAGACACCGGCCTGAATAGGCCATACACATAGCGCCATGCACAAAGACCTCAATTTCGGCATTGATCTCTTGCTTCACCCGGGCGATTTCTTCCCTAGTCAACTCCCTGGCCATTACAAGGCGAGCTAACCCCTGCTCTTCCCAGAACTTTGCAGCTCGGTAGTTTACAGTATTGGCCTGTGTGCTCAAATGCAGCGGAATGCTGGGAGCGTACTGCTTGGCAAGGGAGATCACTCCCACATCAGCCACGATCAATGCATCCACGCCCAGCTCCTCCAGTTCGGTTAAGTAGGCTGGAAGCAAGTCTATTTCATCATTATGGGCTGTAATATTGACAGTAACATAGACTTTAACTCCACGTTCATGGGCCGCAGCAAGAACTGCCCTGAGCTCGTCGCTGCTGAAATTTCCGGCCTTGGCCCGCATACCAAAGGCCTTGCCCGATAGATATATAGCATCTGCTCCATACTCCATGGCAACTAGGGCTTTTTCCATGTTGCCTGCCGGAGCCAGAAGTTCTGGAATTCTCACTTTTTGTTTCCTCCTAATAACCCAGAGTCCGCCTGGCACGCAAGTGTTCATCATAGGTCCTGGTAAATTCGTGGGTTCCATCTCGCCTGCTTACAAAGAAAAAGTAATCCGTTTCAGCCGGCTCCAACACCGCCAGCATCGACGCCAGACCTGGACTGGCGATTGGTCCTGGCGGCAAACCTCGATAACGATAGGTATTATAAGGAGAGTCAATCTCCAAGTCACGATAAAGCACCTGGGGCCGTTCCTCAGGCGTCACGTAGCGGACTGTAGGGTCCGCCTGCAAAGGCATATCAATGGCCAAACGATTCAAGTAGACAGACGCTACAACAGCGCGCTCATGGTCAACCATAATTTCCCGCTCCACGATGGATGCCAAGGTGACAACTTCATGCAGGGAAAGCTCGCTTTCTTCCAGTAAGGGAACGATTTCAGCATCGGTCACCTCGATAAATCTGTCCACCATCTGGCCGATAATATCCTCTTCAGTCTGCCCCTCATGGAAGTGATAGGTATCTGGATAGAGATACCCCTCTAAGGATGGGATAGGCAGATGCAAAGGCAGATCTTCACCAAACACCAAATAAGCATCGGAGGCAAGTTCAGCAAAGCGCTCTGGGTCTGCCAAGCCCCTTGCACCTAAAACGTCTGCAATCTGCTTGATCTCAAATCCCTCGGGAATCACAACCCGCTCGGTCTGGACCCGTCCCGAACGCAAATGTTCAATGATCTCCAAGGGCGCCATGTGGGGACTCAAGAGATAAGAGCCAGCCTGCAGACTCTGTTCCGCACGTTCCAGCCAAACAACCAGGCGGAAGAGGTCCGGGTCAGCAATGATTCCCTCGGTATGGAGAAGATTAATAATATCCCGTGCGTGCATCCCCTGTGGGATCCGGACAACCTTTGTCAAAGCTTCGGGATCATCACTTAAGGGACGATTGGCCATGTTAACGACTGCGGTAAGGGTAATAATGCCAGTAAATGCGCCTAGGAGCGCCAGCAGGAACAGAAAACGGACCGTGTTAAGCTGGGTCCGTTTCACATTTGCTTGGCTGCTTTCGGGCATGAATCACACCCCCAAGAAAAACAAATCAAGATCAGAGGACTAGTCTATTTCATCGGACTCCAAAATCGCTACAATTCTTGCAAACTCATCATCATCTTCAATATCCATCAGAAATTCTTCGCCATCCTCGTCGGTCATCACCTTGAACACAAAAGCATGCCCATCCGGGTCTTCCTGGGGCATCAAGACAGCATAGACCTGTTCGTCAACTTCCAGGTACTCTAAAACGGTAAAAACGTGTTCATTCTCATCCTCATCAATCAATACGATCTCGTCCAGTTGTTCATGATCATACCCATCATGGCTGTGAGACATTAAATCTCCTCCTTTTGAATCTAGCTTTTACTGCTTACGATCCAAATATGCTTGCAGAATCAACGTAGCTGCCACCTTGTCAATGACTTGGCGGCGCTTAGCACGACTTACGTCTCCTTCCAACAGGACGCGCTCTGCTGCTACAGTAGAAAACCGCTCATCCCAATATTCTACTGGTAACTTGAATTCCCTCTCCAACTCTTTGCCAAACTCGTGAATTTTGTCTGTCTCAGGGCCGAAGCTTCCGTCTGTACGGCGGGGCAAACCCACTATAAACTTCTTTACTTGGTATTCTTCCACTAGATCCTGTAAGGCGGCAAAATCTTTTGCCCTAGACGTACGTCGAATCACAGAGACACCCTGGGCGGTCCAGCCCATGGCATCGCTGACAGCCACTCCGATTGTTTTCTCTCCCACATCTAAACCTAAGAGTCTCATGGCACTGCCCCTTCAAATTACCTTAATAGCGAACTCAGGACAGCTCGCTCCGCAATATCCACAAAAGACGCAGTTTTCACGGGAAGCTACCTTTGCTTTGCCAGCTTGAATCTCCAGGGCCTGGTTGGGGCAAGCCCGAACACAGGCTCCACAGCCAATGCACCAGTCATCGATATGCAAGCGCCTGGTTGTGATCTCAGGGGCCGGCAAATCCCGGCGCCCTTGAAAGAAGGCCACATTATTTTCCACCTCTTGCACTGTTTTCATGCCAACCGCGATGGAGTGGATTTCTGCCTTGACGAGCAGGTATTCCAGGGCAGAGGACCAATCGGCCAAAAGATGCCCGCCCCCTAAGGGTTTCATCGCTACAATACCCTTGCCAAGGTTGGCTGCACCCTTGATTGCGCTGAGCATGTCTTCTCTGTTTCCGCCCTGAATACCGATACCGGTACTATTGATGAGTGGGGAAATAACATCTATTTCAGGGATATTGCCTGCAGCTCTCACACCTTCCACATGATGGGTTGAAACCCCCACTGCGTGTATAACTCCAGCCTTCTTCGCTTCAAAGAGTACTTCTAATGCCGGCCAATGCCCCCTCAAGGTATGGCTGGACTCTTGTTCGTGGAGCATAAAAATAAGCAGGCAATTAGGGCCAAGCTCTTTTTGGGCTTTTTCTAAGCTGTTGAGCATTCCCTCTCTAGAATAGGCATAGGACTTTGTGGTAACAACTACAGGGCGCTCTGACGCATAGTCCTGCAAAGCGAGGCGAATATGTTCATAGGTACAGTATAACTCTGCCGTGTCAACAAAGTTGACGCCCAGTTCAAAAGCTCTGCGCAAAATCCAGCTCCCCTGCTGAGGCGAAAGGCCCCTTTGTAAGGGGCCCATCGTCAAAGCGCCAAAACATAAGCGTGAAACTTGCAGGCCTGTGCGGCCCAACTCTCGATATTCCAACCTTAATCTTCCTCTACAGCCTTTTGAACAGTACGCCAAGTGTCTGGGGACCACAATGATTGGCAATGGTGCAGCCGGCTTCGGTAATTATTATCTCCTCAAACCGACCTCTCTCTTCCACTATAGAACGTACCATTGCCACCAGCTCAGGACTGCAGCCGGCAGAGGTTATAAACATACGGCTAGGATCCAGACAGGAGAGATCACGCAGGCGATCTTGCACATACATTCTCAGTGCCTTTTCAATAACGCCCCGATATTTTCGCCCCACAATCATAGCCCCATCCCGCACTTCAATGCACGGCTTCAAACGCAAAATCTTGGCTCCCTGGGCAGTAACACCCGAACAGCGCCCGCCTCTTGCTAAGTAATCCAATGTATCAATCACAAAACTGGCATCAATCTTAGCTCTCAACTCATCGAGCCTTGCCTTGATCTCTTCAAGCCCAGCACCGTCTTGAGCCATGAGTGCTGCCTCATAAACCAAATGGCCGCTTCCTGTCGATAGATTCTTCGAATCAGCAATTTCAACACCAGAAAAATCTTGAGCAGCTAACAATGCATGATTATAACAAGAAGAAAAACCAGAACCTAGACAAATATGAATAACTTGATCCCCATTAGCGGTTAAACTTTGAAAGTGTTCCTGGTATTCGTAGACATTCACTGCCCCCGTAACGCAGGTTTTGCCTTCTTCCACAAAGCGGAATACGTCTTTTGACTTGATATCCACGCCATCTCTGAAGACCTGTTCATCTACGGTGATGCTTAGGGGTGTAATTGCAATATTAAACCGTTCAATCAGCTCTGGTGATAGATCGCAAGTACTGTCTGCACTAACTCGTATCATGACCACCCATACTCCTTACTCAGCTTGTTTAAGATAATGTCTCACCAATTCTTCGAGGATGATATCCCTCTCAATCTGCAAGATGAGGGAACGTGCATTCTGATGGCTGGTAATAAATGTGGGATCTCCCGAGATAAGGTAGCCAACGATTTGACTGTAGGGATTATACCCTTTGTCCTGCAATGCTTCATTCACATGCTCCAAAACAGTCCTGACCGCAGCGGAATCTTCCTCGAACGCCTGGTAACTAAACAGTGCTGTCTTATCATGAGCATCACTCATTGTATCCCCCCCTTACATCTTCTCTCTAAAATTCTATTCTCGAACTACTGGCTGATTCCCTCCAAATGGGTTCTAAAGAATTCCAGGCCGCTTTCTAATGCCTTGGAGAGATTCTCGGGACGGCTGCCTCCTGCTTGAGCCATATCTGGTCTGCCTCCCCCTCCTCCTCCGCAAATCTGGGCCGCCTGTTTCACGACTTGACCAGCATGAAGCCCTGTCTGCACCAAGGATTTTGATACCATACTAAGCAGCAGCACCCTGTTTTCATTCTTCGAACCTAGCAAGATAGCCACCGGATCCAGTCGATCGCGAATTCGATCGCCTAGAGTACGCAGATCCTCTGCCTGCTCAGCTTCTACTTCTGCCACTACAATGAAGGCGTCTCCTACGTTGTCCGCTTCTGCTACCAAAGTATCTAGTGAAGCTAGTACATTTTGCTTCTTCACATTAGCCATTTCTTTCTCTAGTTTGCGGTTGGTCTCCAAAAGCTTCTCGATCGTCTCCGGCAGCTCCTCAATGGGAACCTGCAGTCTGGAGCGAATATCCTCGAGAATCCTCTCCTGAGCTAGAACGTGGGTTAGGGCCTGAAAACCGGCGACAGCCTCAATTCGGCGCACCCCCGCCGCCACACTGCCTTCGGAGAGAATCCTAAACAAACCTATTTCCCCTGTAGCATTGACGTGGGTACCGCCGCAAAGTTCGAGGGAGTCCTCGCCTACCCGAACCATACGCACCTCTTGTTCATACTTCTCGCCAAAGAGAGCCATGGCCCCTTGTTCTTTAGCTCTGTCCAAATCTGTTATTGTGGGGATTACAGGCGAATTCTTCAAAATCTCAGTGTTAACCTGAGCCTCAATGCTCCTGATCTCTGCATCGCTTACGGCCTGAAAGTGGGTGAAGTCAAAACGCAGCCGATCTGGTCCTACATAGGATCCCGCCTGGTTGACATGATCACCAAGGACATCCTTGAGGGCCCTGTGCAAAAGGTGGGTTGCGGTATGATGACGTGCAGTTGCCAAACGATGATCCGTCCCGATCTTGGCCTGGGCACTGCTTCCAACAGCAATATAACCCTCTTCCACCACGCCAAGGTGACTTATGAGACCTTGCACAGGGGTGCGCACATCATGAATGCGTACGCGGCCTGTTTCCGTTTCAATATAACCTTGATCCGCCACCTGGCCGCCGCCTTCGGCGTAAAACGGAGTTTTATCCAGGATCACTGCCACCTTCTCTCCCCGCTCAGCCCTGTCTGACCCATGGGAGTCCACAATGATTCCTACGACCTGTGCAGTCACTTCGTCCTGTCCATAGCCTACAAACTCTGTCGTAACAGCGCCGGCCAAGTCTGTGTAGGCAGCCAAACTGCTGTCCAAGTAGCCATGCTCTGTCCGGGACTGTCTGGCCCGCTCTCTCTGGGCCTCCATAGCAGCCTGGAATCCGGCTTCATCTACACTGAAGCCTTCCTCAGCTAAGATCTCTCGGGTCAGATCAATGGGAAAGCCAAAGGTATCATAAAGTTTAAAGACATCTTTCCCCTCGATTTCAGTCAGACCCTTTTCCTTGCCCTTGTGTACTAACTCCTGCAAGAGTCTCATGCCTTGTTCTAAGGTCTCGCCAAATCTTTGTTCTTCGAGGCCTACTACTCTGTAAATGTACTCTTCCCGCTCGACAAGCTCTGGATAGGCTTCAGTCATTTGCTCGATCACCCAGCCAACCACTTTGTTCAAGAAGGTACCATCGATAGCGAGCAGGCGGCCATGGCGAACTGCCCTGCGAATCAAGCGACGCAGGACATAGCCTCTCCCTTCATTGCTGGGAAGTACACCATCGGCAATGAGGAAGGTAACCGCACGCATGTGATCGGCTATCACCCTTAATGACACGTCGGTTTGGGGATCTTGTCCATAAACCACCTCTGCAAGCTTTTCTACCCCGCGTAAAACCGGACGCAGATTGTCAACTTCAAAGATACTGGTCTTGCCTTGTAGAAGAGCTGCCACGCGTTCTAAGCCCATGCCGGTATCAATGCTCTTGTGCTCTAGGGGACTGTAGGTGTCTCCATCTTGATGAAATTGGATAAAAACAAGATTCCAGAACTCAAAAAAGCGATCGCAATCACACCCAGGCTTGCAGTCTGGGTCATCGCAACCGAATTCTGGACCGCGATCAATGTGAATTTCCGAACAAGGTCCGCAAGGACCTGAGCCCGTCTCCCAAAAATTATCTTCTTTGCCCAAACGGACAATGCGCTCTGCAGGCACTCCTACATCGTTATGCCAGAGCTCAAAGGCTTCGTCGTCGTCGAGATAAATCGACACCCAGAGTTTATCCGGGGGCAGCTGCAAATGCTCCACAACAAACTCCCAGCTCCAGGCAATTGCTTCTTTCTTGAAGTAGTCACCAAAGGAGAAGTTGCCAAGCATCTCAAAGAAGGTACCATGGCGATCTGTCTTGCCTACGTTATCAATATCGCCTGTTCTAATACATTTTTGGCTAGTAGCAATCCTAGGGTGAACCGGTTTCTCCAAGCCTAAAAATTGGCGCTTAAAAGGAACCATCCCGGCCACCGTCAACAGTAAAGTGGGATCCCCATGGGGAATCAGTGACGCGCTTGGCAGGATGCGATGATCCTTAGTTTGAAAGAAATCCAAAAACATAGTGCGAATCTGATCAACTGTATAACTTTTCATAATATACCGCTAGTGCGGTTCCCCCCATTTCTGCATAAGGCAAGCATTCCCTGATTATCTCAATATTACCGAACTGCTACTTCCTTGTCAACTGACCTTGAGGGGGGCCGCGACCGGTATTGACATCACTCAGCCTGGGGACGGCGCAATAGAAAAAAGGCAAGCAAAACCCGGATAATCGAAGCAGCGGGAATCGCTAAGAGCATGCCTAGAACGCCCATGAGCTCTGCTCCGACAAATACAGCAAAGATCACAATCAGGGGATGCAGTCCCACCCGATCACCAATCAGCTTGGGCGAAATTACTGCATTCTCAATTTGATTAGCCGCGACAAAAAGGGCTAATACCCACAATACAGTCAGGGGAGATTCGGCCAGGGCAAGGGCTGCCGCGGGAAGAAAGCCCAATACAGGGCCGAAGTAGGGAATTATGTCAAAGAGACCGGCTATAAACCCGATGAAGAGAGCGTAGGGGATGCCGAGAAGATAAAGCCCTCCGTAAATAAAGAGGCCCACAAACAAGCACACCAAAAGCTGGCCTCGGAGAAAGCCATTGAGGGCCCCGTTGATTTCCTGCATGATAAAGAGGGCATCCCCCCTATGTTTGGCAGGAATGTACCGCAAGAGGTTCTCACGCATGGCCTTATGGTCGCGCAGCATGTAAAAGGCGAATATCGGGGAAATCAAGAGTGAGATAATGTGGGTAAAGGCAGCCATCAGAATCTGCAGCAACCTGCCTGCTAACGACTCGGTTGCTGCCTGAATACGTTCCATAACGATTGCCAACCCATCGCGGATTGTTGCCGGGAGCTGGATTCTCCTAAAAAAGCCTACAGCGTCCTGACCCAAATCTTCCAGCTGTGATGCCTGTTCAGGCAGCTTTCTGGCAATTTCTTCTATGTCCCTCAAGAAGCTCGGTATGACCAGCCAAAAAGTTACCCCTGCCACCACAGCAAGGATGGCGTAGACAACAAGGATCGCCACAATCCTGGAAGCACCCCTGTTTTCCACAGCCACTACCAGGGGATAAAGAATGTAGGCAATTAATATAGCAAATAAGAAAGGGGTCAGTACAGTCCTGACCCGATAAAGAAATGCGAGAGTACCAAGGAGGATTAATCCCCACCAGATCCGCTTAGACACCTTGCTCAGTCCATCCAGTTGTTCATCTGTTCCATCTGATCCTTGGCTTTTCTTGCCAACGTTCTGCCTGTGGTACGGACTTGGTTGGACACATATCCTGTTCTCATGCTATTGCCAATATAAATGCCAAGGGCCATACCAACTAAACCCATGATCATCATGTTTCGACCACTGGCCAACTCCATCACCTCATTTGGTTTTCTAGCCTTTAGCTTCTCCAATTTAGGCAAAAAAAATCACCGAGCATTAAGCCCGGTGACTAAACTTCTTAGGAGGCAGAGTTGGCAGCGACATTCTTGCGGTAATCTTCGATAGCGGCAACCAAGGCCTCTGCTGCTAGATTAGAACAATGCATCTTCACTGAAGGAAGACCGTGCAGTTCTTCAGCCACTTGCTTATTGGTGATCTGTTCGGCTTCGTCTATCGTCTTCCCAATAGCCATTTCTGTAATCACGCTGGAAGTAGCTATGGCTGCCCCGCAGCCAAAGGTCTTGAACTTGATATCTGTGATTACATCGTCTTCAACCTTGATCCACAGCTTCATGATATCACCGCATCGGGCATTGCCCACTTCGCCGATGCCGTTGGCATCTGATATTTCTCCCACATTGCGTGGATTCGTAAAATGATCCATTACTTTATCTGAATACATTTTGTTACCTCCTATCTTTGATAAAGCGGCGACATCTCGCGCAAACGCTCTACTATGACCGGGATTTCCTGCAGTACGAAATCTATATCCGCTTCGTTGTTATCACGCCCTAGAGTCAAGCGCAGCGAACCATGGGCTATCTCATGGGTCAAGCCCATAGCCAAGAGCACATGTGACGGATCTAGGGAACCTGAGGTGCATGCGGATCCACTCGAGGCCGCAATGCCGCGCAAATCCAGATTAAGCAGCATGGACTCACCTTCAATGTATTGAAAACATACATTAACATTGTTTGGAAGCCTGTGCACCAAACTGCCGTTAATCTTTGTATGGGGAATCTGCTGCAGACCTTCCAGCAGGCGGTCTCTGAGCTTAACCAGGCGTGCATTCTCCTCGTCCCTGTCCAAATGGGCAAGTTCTAGAGCTTTTGCCAGCCCCACTATGCCCGCCACATTCTCTGTTCCAGCCCGGCGCCGTCTTTCCTGCGCCCCTCCATGAATCAATGGGTCTAAGCGTACTCCCTTGCGAACGTAGAGAGCTCCGACACCCTTAGGGCCGTAGAGCTTATGTGCTGAAAGGGACAAGAGATCAACACCCAGCTCTGCAACATTTATATCCAGTACGCCTGCGGTCTGCACCGCATCAGTGTGGAAGAAAGCACCGTGTCCCCTCACTACTTCAGCAATTTCCTTAATTGGCTGAATGGTTCCCACTTCATTGTTGGCATGCATAATGGATACTAGAATTGTATCTGGACGCAAGGCCTTCTCTACCTCAGCGGGACTTACCATCCCCTCTTCATCAACCGGTACGATTGTGACCTCGAAACCCTGCTTTTTTAGCCATAGCACAGAATCCAGCACAGCATGATGCTCTACGGCACTGCTGACAATATGTTTACCCTTAGTCTGATAAGCCCAGGCCACACCCTTTATGGCCAAATTGGCTCCCTCGGAACCGCCAGAGGTAAAGATGATTTCACTTGCCTCGGCGCCAATCAGTTCACTTACCTTATCACGTGCCTGATCCAAAGCTTGCCGGGACCTGCGGCCCCACCCGTATACACTGGACGGATTGCCATATTCACTGCCAAAAAAGGGCAACATTGCCTCCACAACTTCCTGCCTTACTGGAGTAGTTGCAGCATGATCCATATAAATCTCATTCATCTTTATTCTGCCACCTCGAGTCTGTAGGCATCCTGCCTCAAGTCTTCTAATGTTGTATTGTCAAGCACCTGTGTCATGCTGTCCTGCAATTCCCTCCAAAAATTCCGCAACACACAGCGCTCGGGTGTCCCGCAATAGGGACCCCTTTCTGTATCCGTATCCAAGCAGTCTACAGGGGTAATTGGCCCTTCTAGAACCCGGATAATTTCGCCGATTGAGACATTAACGGGCCTGTCGGCAAGCTCGTAGCCTCCCTGGGCTCCCCGTTTGCTGTGCACTAAACCCGCCTTTCTCAACTCGGCCATTAGCTGCTCTAAGTAGCTCTCTGAAACCATCTGACGTTCCGCAATGGTTTTCAGGGCTATTGGTCCTTTACCGAAATTAAGAGCCAGGTCAAACATGGCCCGCACCCCATACTCACCCCTTGTGGATACTCTCATTAACTTCCCTCCAACTCATTTCCCACTAAATAGGTAGGAATTGAACTTATAATAGCACATTGCAAGCGTTACTGTCAACGCTTTGCAGCTCAAAAAGGTGCAGCATGGATACTGGGGGGCATAGGATACCCCTTAAGTTTATCTGCAGATATGCCAAAAGCGCTGAAGGTCAGCAGCACCTGGCTTCAGCGCTTACGGAAATATTCCAAGCGTTCTTTGATCACTTTCTCCCGTCCTTGTGTAGAGGGAGAGTAGACTCGAAAATCCTGCAGATTTTCGGGCAGATAGTTTTGCGCGACATAATGGTGGGGATAGTCATGGGGATACTTGTACCCTTTGCCGTGGCCAAGCTTGGCGGCTCCTGGGTAGTGAGTATCCCGCAAGTGAACCGGCACGGACTCTGCTCCCCTCTGTTCCACCGTGGCCAAAGCTGCATCAACAGCTGTGATCACAGAGTTACTCTTGGGAGCAGTGGCGATATAAATTATAGCCTGGGCAATAGGTATGCGGGCTTCGGGCATGCCTAGCCACTCCAGGGCAAACCCTGCTGCCTGTGCCATCAGGAGGGCATTAGGATCTGCCATGCCTACATCTTCCGCGGCATGAACCAGGAGGCGCCGCACTACAAAGCGGGGGTCTTCGCCAGCATAAACCATGCGTGCATACCAATACAAGGCTGCATCAGGGTCGCTCCCCCTTAGCGATTTAATAAAGGCTGAGATCACATCATAATGGTTGTCACCACTTTTGTCATACCGGACCCTTTGGGCTTGGGCAGCCTCCTCCGCGACTGCCAGATCTATCATCCTTACTCCGTCTTCATTTGGCAGGGCAGTCATAACCGCAAACTCCAAGTTATTCAGCATTACCCGGGCATCACCGTTGGCAATACGTGCGAGGTGCTGCAATGCTTCATCCGTAACCGCACAGTTTATATTCCCTAAGCCCCCGGGACTTTCTAAAGCGTTCTTGGCTACTGTCAACAGCTCTTGGCTTGTTAACGGCTCTAGCTTGTAGATCTGAGAGCGGCTAAGCAAGGCGGCATTTACTTCGAAATAGGGGTTTTCCGTGGTCGCGCCAATTAAGACCACATCTCCTTGTTCTACCGCAGGCAAGAGCACATCCTGCTGACCCTTGTTCAGTCGTTGAATCTCATCAACAAAAAGAATAGTCCTTTGACCGTGAAAAGCTCTGCGATCCCGGGCTTCACCAGCCAGTTTCTTTAATTCCGCTGCACCAGTGGTAGTGGCACTGACGTTGACAAAAACTGCCCTTGTGCTTTTAGAGATTACATAACCAAGGGTGGTCTTGCCCACCCCCGGCGGCCCATAGAGGATTATCGAGCGGAGTACATCTCCGGCAATCGCTCTGCGTAAAAGTTTACCCTCACCTAGAATATGCTCTTGACCGACATATTCCTGGAGGGATTCTGGCCGCATGCGCACTGCCAAGGGTGAGTTTTGATGCCGTAAAGGGCTTTGCTCAAACAAGTCCATATTATGCCTCCCTACAAACCTGCCTGACAATCCAACTTGCCATCAAAAGACCAGCAGCCGGCGGTACAAACGAAGTGCTGCCAGGAACCGAACCAAGCTTTGCACCAACGGTGCGCTCGTCAGAGAACACTACTGGAACCCCCTCACTGATTCCCCGTTTTCGTAAAGCCAGGCGCACCGCCCGGGCCAAAGGGCAGGTATGGGTTTTGGAAATATCTGTGATGTTAACCCTGCTAGGATCCAGTTTGTTCCCCATGCCAAGCGAAGATATTATCTGGGTCTGCATAGCGAGGGAACGTTCAATCAAGTCCGCTTTAGCGCCTACGCTGTCAATGGCATCGGCCACATAATCGACATCAGGGGGAATTAGCTCATTATGTAGATCACGCCCATAATACACTTGGTGGATGTCGATTTTGCAGGCGGGATTGATCTGCAGAACCCTTTCTGCCATAACTTCTACCTTCGGTCTGCCTAAGCTAGACTCCAGAGCAATAATCTGACGGTTAAG
>JAAYOM010000013.1 GCA_012520315.1 Bacillota bacterium
GCCAGAGCAAACATCTCGGGAGGCCCAAACCTCAAGGCAAAACGGGCTACAGGAAAGGCGGCCACCGTTAGCACGAAGCTGCCAAACAATCCTCCCACCACCGAATAGATGGTGTTCATGCTGAGTGCGAGTCCGATCTTACCCTCTTTGACAATGTGATAGCCGTCAAAGGTTTGTGCAATAGAAGCAGGTGTACCAGGAGTATTAATGAGAATTGCCGATACCCCGCCAGCCCATATCGCGGAATTGTAAATGCCGAGTAATACGGCCAATCCCTGGGCAGGTTCAAGCCAAAATGTCAGCGGCGTTAGGATTGCCACACCCATCGTTGCAGACAGGCCAGGCAAGACACCGATAACCATACCTGCTACAACACCCAGCAGGGAGTAGAGAAACAAGTTAGTTGTAAAGATCTCTACGAAAGCGCCAAGCAACATATCCAAACCTTTTCACCCCTTTAGAGCGTTCTATTTATCGAGCCAACAGCAGTACTTGCAGAACTTTGGAGAAAAAATAATACGAACCTACGCTAAAAGCGATACCAAAGATTAATGCCTTAGGGAGCTTCACTTTGTAAAGCAATGCTAAACCGAACATGAGCAGGAAGTTTGCGATCAAATAATGGGTGTAATACCATAACACAACAAAAAGGGCACATCCGGCCACTGTCAGCAAGATTGCTATTAAGTTTTCTTTGGCCATCGCATCAGAGATTTCTTTTTTGCGGGCAAAGTAGGCAACGTTTTCCCTTAACCCGTTATAAATCAAAATTGCCCCCAAGATAATCAAGACGATGGAAATTGCCATCGGAAACGATCCAGCACCCGGCGTTCCATCTGCAGAACCGCCGGGGAGTTTGCTTGCCATGCTGGCCCACCAAATGCCCAGCAATACGCCTAGGAAACCAATTACACTAAGGGCATTGAGTGAAAATTTTCTCTCAGTCATTCGCTGTCCCCCCAATTTTAGGGTACACCTCTGCACATAGTGCAGAGGTGTACCAACTGTTACCTCTTAGTGACCTAATTCTTTGAACAGTTCCGTATAGAACTCATACTGTTGGGTAGCAAATTCTGTAAAGTCTTCGCTGTTGAGGTAGAAGGCTGAGTAGCCGTTAGCCTGTGTAACTTCAGCAAATCTTTCGGATTGTACGCCTTGACCAAATGCGTCAACTAATACTGCCAAAACCTCTTCAGGCAGACCTTTAGGTGCTGCAAAGCCGCCCCACGCTGCTACCGTGATGTCGTAACCTAGTTCTTTGAGGGTTGGAACATCTGGATTGTACTGGCTGCGCTCGTCGCTGAGAACTGCCAGGATGCGGAGCTCACCGCTTTCCACGCCGGAACGCACTTCCATTTCACTGACTGGAACCATATCAATGTGCTTACCTAAGATAGCTGCTACAGCAGGTGCAGCGCCGTCAAAAGGAACGTGGTTGACTTCAACACCGGCAGCTTGTGCCCAGCTGGCGCCGGCTACATACCACACAGAACCGGTACCGGAGTTACCAACACGCAGTTTACCTGGGTTGGCTTTGCACCACTCGACGAGATCTTCCAAGGTCTCCCAGCCAGAGTCTGCCCGAACGGTAATGGTTGCGGCAGCAATGTTCGAAGCGCAGATCAGGTCAAAGGAGCTGGGATTGAGATCCTGAGCATAGCCCAGAGCTTCAACCATGGCCAACTCTACTGGTACATAACCAATGGTGTAACCATCTGCTCTGCTCTCTTTAACATAGGACATAGCTACTGCACCGGCAGCGCCTGGTCTGTTCGTAAACACGACGGGCACGCCAAGAATTTCAGCGGCCACCGAACCTACAGTTCTTGCAGTTAGATCAGAGAGACCACCTGGTGAAGCCTGGATGATCAAGTTGATTTGCTTGTTCGGGAAATTACCTTGAGCTAAAGCTTGACCAGCCAACAACATAACAACGAGTGAGAGAGTTACAACAAACGCCAATCTTTTCTTCACTTTTACTCCTCCTTTTTTAAACCTGTGTTTCTCTGTTCTTTCTAAGTTCATGTACAAAGGTCAGCATCCGCTGTCCCCCCGTACGAACCAAGCTTAGGTCATCAGCACATCCGATGAGATCAACTCCCCTGTTAATCCAATCCCGAATGGATTCTTCATCTGATGTACACAGCGAGGTGCCAAAGGGCATATTCGCCTTAAGACACTTTTCAGCCAGCAAATCGAAATACTTCATAACCTCGGGGTGCCTGGTCTGACCCAGCAGCCCTAGGGAACCGGATAAATCGTTTGGCCCTACCATGATCAAGTCAACGCCTGGTACAGCCATAATCTCTTCGAGATTTTCCACGCCCTGATAGCTTTCGATCTGCATGATTTTTAGAAACGACTGGTTCACATTTTGCAGATACTCATCTGTAGCCATAGTACCGTAGCGATTGGCCCGCCTCGGACCAAAACCCCTGATGCCCTCTGGCGGGTAGGTACAGGCGGCTACTGCACGACGAGCTTCTTCAGCGGTGGAGATCATGGGCAGGATAATTCCATCTGGGCCCATTTCTAAAATTGGTTTGATCAAGACCGGATCGTTCCAAGCCACACGGACAAATGATGCAGTTCCACCGGAATTTGCTGCAATAATGTTCGCCAAAATCTTTTCCCGGTCGAATGCGGAATGTTCACCATCGATCCAGACAAAGTCATACCCCATAAAGCCAAAAGCCTCAGTGATTTCATAGTGTGCGAAAAACACATGTGCACCGACAACTAGTTCTTTGTTACGCGCTTTTTGCAGAATTTCTTGGGCTCTGACCATCTAAAGTCTGTCTGCCTCCTTTCTTACGAACTTTTAGTAGACTCCCAGCTCGTCGATTTTCGCCATTATCTTTGCCGCTTCTTCTTTACACATTTTCCCGAGCGGTTCACGCACATCGCCTACAGGCACTCCTCGGTGGGCCAAGCCATACTTAAAGAGAGACAGGTTACCTCCGTTATGTAAGAGCTTAGCAACGGTTGATGCCTGCTTTTGCAGGGCCAAAGCTGCATCCCAGTCTCCAGCTTCTGCAGCCTCATACAACTTTACAAACAATTCCGGGGCGACCTGGGCGTTGCCAGATACTGCACCGTCACAGCCTACAAAGACACCTGGAGCAATCAATAGATCGTTGCCCAACATGACCGAAAAACCAGCACGGGACTCACCATATTCCTGGGCCCTCAGCAAATCGGGCATGCTGTTTTTAATGCCGACAATGTTTGGGTATTTCTCAGCCAGGTATTTTACAGCCGGAGGCAAGAGATCATTTCCGGTGCAGCCTGGGATGTTGTACAGGTAGAAGGGATAGTCGCTAGGAATCGCCTCCACAATCTGTTCATAATACCGGATTAGATCCTCCTGGGAGTATCCGAAATAGAAAGGTGTTACAGCTGCAATTCCATCGGCTCCGATCTCAACTGCATGTTTGGAGAGCTCCACTACCTCTGCAGTAGCAGCTGCGCCTACATGGATATAGACAGGCACTCTGCCGGCAGTATGCTCCACTACCGTCTTGGCAACCAGTTTTCTTTCTTCTGTGGTGAGCAAAACGGCCTCACCAGTCGTTCCACAGGGATATAACCCGTGAACCTTCTTTTCGATGAGAAACTCGCAGAGATTCTTTAAAGCTTCACTGTCTACCTGGCCAGTATCATCGAAGGGTGTAACAATTGGCACAACAATTCCTTTCAAACGCATTTTTCATTCCTCCTTTTGGAAATTGGTTTGCTGACATACAGCTGCCAGCCACTACTTATGTATGTCTAGACTGGCCGGCTCTCCACAGGGA
>JAAYOM010000077.1 GCA_012520315.1 Bacillota bacterium
CCACCTTAAATCTAGGCTCACTAATCCCGTAGTCTAGGGCATATTGATAGAGTTTGCACTGTCCCGTATCGGAACAGGAAAAGCAGCTTATATCATGGTCTGCCAGGAGCATCTCCACGATGAACCGGCGCCAGGCGTAGACCTTTTCGTTCATGGTGATTACTTCCATGCCGTCTGTGCATTCGGTGGCGCAGGAGACTTTTAGATCCCGGGCACCCTTCACCTCAACCACGCACATGCGGCAGGAGCCTTCAGGGGCAAGGTGCTTAAGGTGGCACAGAGTTGGTATTTCAACATCCAGAAACTCACAGGCTTCCAGGATCGTTGTGCCTTCCTTGACTTGCACCGTTTTGCCGTCAATGGTTACGTTTAACATGCTCACATCTCCTTTCTTCCTGCTATTGCTTGATAATTGCATCAAAGGGACAGCTTTCCATGCAGACGCCGCATTTGATGCATAGATCTTGATCAATAACATAGGGCGTATTTCTGTCGCCGCTGATGCACTGTACTGGGCACTTTTTCGCGCAGATGCCGCAGCGTTTGCACAGATCAGGGATAATATAATACTGGAAGAGGGCGGCACACACGCCTGAGCGGCACTTCTTGTCGTAGACGTGCTCCACATACTCGTCACGGAAATAGCGCATGGTGGAAAGCACTGGGTTCGGAGCTGTCTGGCCCAGTCCGCACAGGGACGCTGCCTTGATGTTTTCCCCTAACTCCTGAAGAGTCTCCAGATCCCCTTCCTCGCCTTTGCCTGCCACGATCTTATCCAGCGTATCAAGCATCACAGTTGTACCCACCCTGCAAGGAGGGCACTTGCCGCAGGATTCTTCCTGGGTGAAATCGAGGAAGAAGCGGGCCAAATCTACCATACAAGTATCTTCAGCCATTATGATTAATCCGCCGGAACCCATAATAGTACCTAACTTTGCTAAGTTATCATAGTCAATGGGCGTATCAAGATACTCTGCAGGTATACAGCCGCCGGAAGGTCCCCCGGTCTGGGCACCCTTAAAGCTCTTGCCTGCAGGAATTCCGCCGCCGATATCAAAGATTACTTCCCGCAAGGTAGTACCCATGGGAATTTCCGCCAAGCCAATATTGTTGATCTCTCCGGCTAAGGCAAAAACTTTCGTACCCTTGCTGTTTTCTGAACCAATGCTGTTGAACCAATCTGCACCCCTTCCGATAATGGGCGCAACATTAGCAAAGGTCTCCACATTGTTGATAATTGTAGGCTTGCCCCATAATCCCGAAACAGCCGGGTAAGGCGGACGCAGCCTCGGTTCGCCCCGTTCACCTTCGATGGATGCCAAGAGGGCTGTCTCTTCACCGCAGACGAAGGCTCCGGCACCAAGGCGAACTTCCAGGTCAAAACTAAAGCCTGTGCCGAGGATGTTTTCGCCTAAAAGACCCTGCTCCTTAGCCTGGGCGATTGCCAGATTCAAACGCCTTACCGCGATCGGGTACTCGGCTCGGCAATAGATATAGCCCCTGTCGGCGCCAATAGCGTAAGCACCGATAGCCATACCCTCCACCACGCTGTGGGGATCCCCCTCCAGGATGCTGCGATCCATAAAAGCCCCCGGGTCACCCTCATCGGCGTTGCAGACAATGTATTTTTGCCCCTTGGGCTGGTTAAAGGCGAACTCCCACTTCACACCGGTGGGAAATCCTCCGCCGCCCCGTCCCCTCAGGCCGGATTTTTTGATCACCTCGATGACATCTGCCGGGGTCATATCCGTAAGTACTTTAGCCAGGGACTGGTATCCGTCACGGACTACATATTCGCCGAGGGATTCGGGATTAATCACTCCGCAGTTGCGCAGGGCGATGCGCAGCTGGGTTCTGAAGAAAGGAACTTGATCATAGTCCAGAATCTCATCATCTGTTTCCACATCCCCAGGGAAGCGTCCCCTGCCGTTCACAGCCCACTCACTGACGGGCTTGCCGCCTTCGATATGCTGAACTACGATTTCCCGGGCTTTCTCCGCATCAATCTGACCGTAAAGCACTTTCTTGCTCCCGGGCAGGATAACTTCGGCCAGCGGTTCCTGGGCACAAAAGCCAATGCACCCGGTTTGGGCTACCGCAACATCTTCAATGTTGAGCTTTTTGAGCTCATCTAAAATAGCATCATAGACCTCCTGGGCTCCAGCGGCAATACCGCAGGTACCCATGCCCACAAGTATTTTCGCCCTTGTCTCCGCGGCTTCTTTTTGCATCAGGTCTGCCTGCTGCCCTTGGAAGGCCTGCAAATCTTCTCGAGTTCTAAGCATTGACGTCACCTCCACTTCTCCCCTATTCATACTGCTGCAATACTTCTACCGCTTTGTCTCCGTCCATCATTCCATAGGCTTTTTGGTTAATGGTCATAACAGGGGCAAGACTGCAAGCGCCGAGACAGCGCACAGCAGCCAAGGAAAACTTGCCGTCTTCAGTAGTTTCACCGGCCTTAATGCCAAGTTTTTCCTCTAAGGCGCTGACTACCGCAGGTGCACCCTTCACATAACACGCGGTTCCGTAGCAAACGGCAATCTGATACTTGCCTTTGGGTTCTACAGAAAAATGATGATAGAATGAGACCACACCATAGACCTTGTTCAAGGGAACGTTCAACCCTTCTGCAACCGCCTCCTGCACATCGCGGGGCAGATAGCCCATGATTTCCTGTGCCCTGTGCAGCACTTCAATGAGGGCGGATTCTTGGCCCCGGTAAGCTTCAATTACTTCATGCAGCTCATCCCAGGCTGTTTTACAATTACAGGTCCCCATATTTACCTCCCGTAGAAAAATATCGTGTTACTTTATTGTCATTCTTCTATTAATTAGGCATTTACGGCCAGATTCCTTTGGTCAGTTTTGGATCTTTTCCTGGCTGAACTTGTCAAAAAACAAAGCCGCACTGTGGGGGTGTACAGCGTACTGTTTCCGCCTGGAGTTCATGGCCGCAATCTCAGTTAAATAGGCGCTTTTGATCAGATCCAGATCTAGCGGCCCATTCAGATTTACAAACGCCCTCAGCAAAAGATGAGCGCTTGCAGCCTTCGCTTCTGTCAAGGGCGGGCTGTAGGTAACGGCATAGGCGAGGATTTTTCCCATGTCAATCTCCCCGTCGCCCATCATGGGTTCATCTTCGAAATCCACACCGACACACCTGCCTTCGGACCAAAGGAAGTTTCGCAAGTTGCAGTCACCCCGCAGGAGGGAAGTTAGGCCGTGGTATTCCGCAAGCCAGGCCGCTAGTGCCTCTGCCTGCTCGAAACTGAGTTCTTCTACAAGATCGGCATAGGGTACACCAGGGATGTATTCCATTTTCAGCGCATTGTCCTCCCGGCCAAACAGGGCGGGAACCGCCAGTCCGGCCGCGTCCAGATATTCCAGGGCCAGGGCCTCTCGGAAAAGTGCAGATTCATCCGGATACTCTTTGAAGATGATGCCATGTCTGAGAGTGACTTTGTTCTTCTTTGATCTAAACCTCATCGCCAAGCCTCATTTCGCAACATGCTCTCTGGCATGCACTTCTACAAAATCCACGAGTGCCTTCGGATCTTTCATAGCGTTGAAGACAGGCAGGCCGAACAGTTTTTCCTGCCCCGAGTTGGCCAGCACCCCGGAGAGGGCTATGACCTTTTCATCCAGTCTCTCCTGCACCTCTTCTATACTATGGGCGGTAATGATTCGGGGGCCCTTATAGTCAGCTACCCCCTCCAGGATCACAAAGTCCTGATCATAATGGGCCAGGATCTTTTCGACGGACAGCTTGTCCTGGTAGAGAACATCTGTTTCTTGAAAGGCCCTGGCGGTGATAAGTTGGGAGCCGCTGGCTCGATGGCGGCCAGTATCCTCCGCCGGATCAGGATCGAGGGCAAAGTCAGGCGAATGGATCTCCTTCACCGAACCCACAGAAAAGCCCCGCTCCCGCAGCCCTCTAATAATCACTTCACAGACTGTGGTTTTGCCAGAGTTTGATGTGCCAATAACAGCAATAACCTTCATCACAAGCCTCCCCACCCAAAGAAATAACAGCCCAAGAACGCAAGGCCCAGGCCGGTAAGTACCGCTGTTAACAGCCAGTCCAGAGGCGTCATACGCACCTCCAGGAAACTGGTTCGTTTTTCGTAAGCGCCAAAGCCCCTAGCCTCCATGGCAATAGCGAGCACCCGTGACTTCACAACTGCATCCGCGACAACAGGCAGCAATAGATCTGCATAGAGGCGCAGTTTCTTCCTGAAAGGAATCTTGTCCAGCTCCACTCCCCGCAGCTGCAAAGCTAAGCGGGCATCGGAAAAGGAAGAGGTAAACGAAGGTATAAAGCGCAGCGCGATCATAAGCTGGAACGTAAACAGATAGGGTATTCCCATTCTCGTCAGTGCTGCCATAACCCTGCGGCTGTTCTCGCGGGCCATTACCGCGGCGCAGCCAAGGATCACAAAAAAGCGCAGCAAGGTAGTTGCTCCCCTGAGTATGCCGTCAGAGGTGACCAGGGGAAAGCCTCGGATAAGCAGGAGCGGCTCGCCGGTCTGGACAAAAAGAATATGGATGAGAAAAATCCCGGCTAAAAGCGGCAAGAGGCGTGTCAGGCGCCCCAACAGGGATTCTAGTTCTGCACCGAAGGCAAGGGTGCCTGCCAGGGTAAAAAGAGCCAGGGACAGCATCCACCAGGGCCTGAAAAAGATCAGGGCGCCAGTGGTGCAAAGCAGCACCCACACAAGCTTAACCCTTGGATCTCCATTTCTCATGAAGCCACCTGCCCCTTGTCCACCTGAATCCGACCAGCCTGGGGGTATCGCCTGATCAGCTCAGCTTCGTGTGTGATCACCGCCAGCCCCCTGCCTTCAGCGAGCAGGCTGTCAATTACGCTATACAGAATCTGCCGATTAGGCTTGTCCAGCCCCACCGTAGGTTCATCAAGAATCAAAAACCGAGCGCCGCCCATAAGCAAGGTACAAAGGGCCAGCCTCTGCTTCTCCCCGCCGCTTAGGTAATAAGTGCTGCGTTCCTGGAGATGCCCTAAGCCAAAATCTTCAAGGAGCCGAGAAGCCTTGCAGGCAGCAGATTTACTGTCCCTGCCCAGAAGCTCATCTACAAGAGTCATCTCCTTCCACACCGTGCCTGAAAAGAGCTGCCTGGCCGGGTTTTGGAATAGATAACCCACTTGACTGCCGATCTGGCCGAGCGAAAGGTTTGCGGCAGACTTGCCGAAAATACGGACTTCCCCCTGGCTTGGCTGTAAAATGCCGCACATCAACTGGGAGAGGGTAGTCTTGCCGCTGCCGTTTGCCCCGGTAATCAGGCTCAATTCTCCTGGAAAAAAGTCTAGCTTAGGGCAGGACAGAGTGAAGCCTCCCTGTCTGTACCGGAAAATGACATTTGCTAGTGCTATGGCAGAAGTCACAAAACCACCTCCTGCACACGCCCTCCCTGCAGTTCGTAGACTCGCTCCGCCAGGTCGAGGTGTTCTTCGCTGTTTTCTACCAGGAAGATTGCCCGGCCCAGCCTTTTCTGATTCCGAATGATTTCCTTAACCAGCTGGGTCGAAGCGGTATCTAGCTGGGAAAAGGCCTCATCCAAAATCAAGACCCTAGGCTCTAGAGCAAGAACTGCAGCCAGGGCAATCAGCTGCTTTTGACCGTAAGAAAGGGTTTCTGTTTTAGCCAGGCGATATTCGCTCATTTGCACCGCTTCCAGAGCCTGTTCAATGCGGCAACCGATTTCCTCCCTGGCAAGGCAGAGATTTTCCGGACCAAAGGCAATCTCATCTTCCACAGTAGGAAAAAAGAGCTGAGCATCAGGATCCTGAAACAGCACTCCCACCTTCTCAACAATACGAGCCAGAGAAAGGCTGCCAATATTCTCGCCAAAGAGCAGTACATCTCCCCTAACTTCACCTGGCAGCGAGCGGGGGATGATCCCTGCCAAGATCTGGCACAAGGTCGTCTTGCCGCAGCCGGACGGCCCACGCAGAATGACGCATTCGCCAACTTGGACTTGGATATTTACTTCACTGAACAAAGCGTTCGCCCGGGGATAGGAAAAACTGATCCGGCGTCCTTCAAGTGCGTTCACCTGACAACAATCTCCTCCACAAATTTCACCCAGCGCTGGGCAAATTCACTGTCCCGAATCACTAAAAAGTAGGGCCCAAAGCCGCCTTCGCCCTTAGGCTTTAAAGGCTTGCCGTCCATGGCGATGGTAATATAGAGACTTTCCGGATCCAAAACCTCATCGCCCGTAAAGGCAGAGGCGTAACCGTCCAGGGCCTTGACCTCGACCTTTGAGTCTGCCTGAAGATTGACCCCGAATTTTTCCAAAACCCTTCTGAGTTCCACACCGGTGAAGGTTACATCGCTTGTCCCCGCTCCAGAGCGCATCACGGTTGAAAACTCCACGGGTTTGAGGTTCCAGATATCCTCCATCGTAACCCGCTGCTTAAAATCGCCATGAACTAAGTGGAACTCTGCCTGCATCTCCAGTTCTTTCTTCAGGCCGAGATCTCCCCGGTTGAGGTATGCCAGTACTCCTACGGCAATGATGAGTACCGCAAGGACAATCGCAATGCCCAGGGTCTGATTTTTCCGTCTTCTTGCCATCGTTCTGATCTCCTTTTGCGATCACGATATGATGTCCAGTTTCTGTAAACCACGTACAATACTGCTGGCCAAAAGGCCGCCTAATCCTCCCGAAAGGGCCGCAGCGGCAATGGAGAGCAGCAAGGGAACCAATGATAGATTGAAAATTGCCAGGTTGACCCCGAAGGTACCCGTCATATTAGCCAGCATACCTGCTGCAAAGCAGCAAAAAGGGCAGCAGCCCCGGTGTCTGCTTAAGAAAAACCAGATTTCCACTGCCACCCCCGGCAACGTATAGGTGAGCAGGCTGGCTGCACCATGGGAACCGAAAGTCCCTGTGATGGTAACCAGTACTGCCTGGATGAGCGCGACCAGGAGGGCGGCGCCAAACTTGCCTGTAATGGCTGTACCGAGAATTAGGAACAGCATGTAAAATCCTCCGGCCACAACACCGCCGGGAATGAAAAGGGGTCCTGTAATGGCCTGTGCCAAAGGCACAATAATTACTTTACTGGCGATGCCCATGCCCGCCAGCATCGCTAATACCACATAGTCAGCAAGCTGGAAATGGCTTTTTTTTCGTTCTTTTCCCATGATGTTGACCTTTCCTGTTTCTATTTCAGTCCAGCATAATCCCATCTTGAACCTTCAGTTCGCCCCCTTGCATGAGCACTTGGCCACGGGCGATCACCGTATCAAGATGAAACTCACTGTCTAAGAGCAATAAATCTGCATCATAACCTGCCTCAAGCCTTCCCTTGCGTCCGTCAAGCTCCAGGGCCTGGGCTGCATTTTCGGTCACCAGGCGGAGGGCATCTGTAACCGGCATCCCTTCCCCAATAATGAGCTCTGTCACCACTTTGTGCAAAGACTGCATAGAAGCCGCGGTAATGCCGATCATCTCATTTTCTTCATTCCACTTAGGCAAACTGCCATTAGCATCTGAGCTGAGGGTAATGCGCTGCAGGGGAGCGCCAGCCTGAATAGCCTGCACAATATCGCCTGCAGCCTCGCTGGGCCTGCTGCTGGCTGTAAAATCTATATAGCCGCCCATTTTCGCAAAACGAACCGCCGCCTCGCCCAATTTGCCCACATGGGTTGGGCGGAAGTGTTTAATGGGTATGTCCGTTTCCTCTAAGATCTGGAAAATCAGATCAAGTCTGCCCTTGCCCCGACCCATGTGGATTGTCACCAGTCCCGGTTTTCCGCTGATTAGGGACGCCATGCGCGCATCACTGGCTAGACGGATCAAATCCTCCCTTGTCGGGTGGGAGCAACGATGATCGGAAAGGGCAATCTTCACCCCAACAACCTCGTTAATAAAGGCAATATCCTTTTTTACATCCCCAGTTAACGTGATAGAGGGATACTGATAAGAGCCTGTGAGGCAATAGGCTGTAACCCCTTCTTCGTTCAGCGCTTTGGTCTTGGCCAACAAATCTTCTACGCTGCGGGTAATCCCGTCGGTGCCCAAGAGGCCCACGAGGGTTGTGACGCCTGCCTGGACGCAATCAGTAAACCTAAGGGGCGGAACCCGGGTTTTAAAGCTCCCTTCCCCTCCTCCGCCGGTGATATGGACATGCTGATCGATAAAGCCGGGGACGGCCAAAAGCCCCCTGCCATCGATCTTCCTGGTCCTTGGGTATAGAGCAGTGAGGTCCTTCCCTATTTCCACAATCTTATCATAGCATAAAACTAGATCATTAACCCCTAGATCCTCCGGGGCATAGACATGCACGTTCTCAATGAGGGACGCCCCCTCGATCAATTCGACGAATTCCATCTGGTTGGTTCCACCCCTTTCAATAAACTATAATGTACCCGACTGGTTAGTAAATCCCTTCTCTCTCTTCTAGGCAAAAAAAGGGCCCCAGATCTGTTCCGGGGCGCACTGGCTGATAGTATTCTAAATTTACTCAAAATCACTCCGGGCTGTCGGCAAAGTAGATGCAGTTTGTTATTACAATAGGCGCAAAGGTGGGATTGTCCCGGTGCACCTGAACGCGGCACCAGCGCTGAACCGCCTCTAGCTGTATCTTCCAAGAGCTCTTGCCGTCTGTGCGCTTCTCATAAACCTTTTCTCCGTCCGCTATAACCTGCAGCAGTCCGTCCTCAGGCAGGCTGTCACAGTCGATCTCTAAGACAATCTCTTTTCCTTTACTAATCGGCACCGTATCTCCTAAGCTGTACTCTTTTCCATCCGCCCGCAAGGTGACGAGCAACAAAGGACCAAGGGACACCTGCACATCGCCCCGCTTGAGCCCGGCTAGAATTTCCGGCTGGGTACAGTTAAAGGCCCTCACATAGGTATTAGCCGCATCGTCTAAATCAAATTGGCTAAGCCTGTGCATATCCCGGGCTGCAACACCCGTGATCCTGAAGCCTTGTTCTAAGAGCTGATTCCACCAGGCGATCGCTCGCCAGTTAAAAACGGCTCCTTCCCGCCAAGAACCGGACCAGATTTCTAAAGTATCAATGTACGCGGGATCTAAGTTGGAATATTCCCATTCACAGCCTGTACACAGGGGATCTCCGATCACAAAGGGATGGGCCACACTGAACAGACCTCCCTGGCGCCTGATCTCCTCTATTTTCAGACTAAGGTCATCACCCCGGCCTGCTGTACGCCAGTCGATGTACTCCTTGATTCCCACAGCAACGCTATGTCCATGGAATGTAGTCCACTCTAGACCAGGGATAATCAAAGGCGAACCTTCCTTGGGTATATCGGGATAGGCAGCGGTGGTATTATGATCTGACAGTACCAAAAAGTCGAGCCCCTTCTCCCCTGCTTTGTCGATCACCTCAGCTAAACTCGCCTTGCCGTCGCTGTTATTGGTATGCGTATGCATCTCTCCGGCAAACCACCTTTTCTCTGTACAAACATCAAGGGAAAAATCCAAGGTGGCCACAACTTTTTCCGATAACAACGCGTGGACCTCCAGTTCTAAGGTCCACTGGCCTGGAAGCAGAGGCCGCACCAAAAAACCTCGGCTCGTCTCCCGGCCGATCGTCATCCACTTGTCGAAGTACTGGGGTGAATCCCACCGGCCTATGAAACTGCCCTCAGGATCATAAAGGGAAAAGTTCAGTAAGTTACGGAGGGGCAAGAATCTCTCCGGATCCAGGCGCTCCTGCCAATACTCTGCAACCGCAGGTGGTATAAGATCTGTCTTTGCACACTCCCTGGCATAGCTTTGCAGCTTGTCTTCAATCAGGTTGCGTGCCAGCTCCAGATCATCAACCTCCATGGGGCTGTAACGAAAGCGAATGCCGATAAGGCTTGTTCCTGGGGGAACTGAAAAGGTCACAGGCAGAAGCTCCTTAGTGTGCTTAGGGAACAGCTCTATTGTCTTGGTAAAGGTGGTTTCCATATCATCTCTCCTGTTAGAAACTAAGGCTGTCGATTATTGCTCTGGCTTAAGTTTGGGAAATACCGGTGGGGCTGGCGATAGGCATAGAGTCCAACCAGGCTGGCAGCCCCCTTGGCCACATTGTCGGGGACATCTTCCACAAACATCAGTTGCAATGTGCTCCGCAGCACAGGATGGACTGCTTCATAAACTGCCCGCTCGACAACTTCCCTGGGAATTCTAGCCTCACTGACAAAGGCTCCGCCGATGATCAGAGCCTGAGGGTTAAAGATATTCACAATATTGCCCAAATGCCTGCCCAGCCGAAGGGCATATTGATTGATCTTCTCCTCTAAATCCCTATTAGAAGCTGCTTCTTCCTCCAGCCGATCAAAGCGTCTCAGGGAGATCTCGGTTTCTAGACATCCCCGGTTGCCGCACACACACTGCTCCCCGCCTGGAGTTACAACTATGTGGCCGATTTCGCCGGCAAAGCCCAAATGGCCCCGGACCAGGCGCCCATTATTATAAATCCCTGCACCAACGCCATTACCGATCAGTACATAGACAAAGTCCGATATCTTACGGGCCCTCCCATACCAGCGCTCGTGCATGGCTGCTAGGTTGGCGTCGTTATCTAGGTGAACAGGGACACCCAAAACGTCACTCAGCTCTTCGCCCAGCTTGACCGCCTTCCAGTCTCCCACATCCTGATTGGCCACAATCAGCTTACGGGAGGAACTTAAAGGAAATGGATGGGCAACGCCAACTCCCACAATCTGCTTCCTGTCAAGCTTAGTTCGGTTCACCATATCCAGCACTGCATCGGTTATCTCGTGTTTCGCAGATTGTGTGTTTTCTACATCGAGGGACTCACTGATTCTTTGCCTGATCTCGCCCGTTAATGTCGTTACGACCAGTGTGATATGATCCCTGGACAAGTCGATGCCGATGATCCGGTAAAAATCTTCAGTGATGTGAAGCATCACAGGACGACGTCCGACGGTCGACTCAGCTTTAGGGCCTTCTTTCACTAACCCCGCAGCCATGAGATTGTCCACAATCGATGTAACGACAGGTTTGCTGAGCTTGCCTAGGCGGGCAAGGTCAACCCTGCTTATGGCCGAATGTTTAGCGATCAGACTTAGTATTAGAGCTTGATTGTATTCCCTTGTGGTTTGCGGATTCTTTCCTTTTGTCATCTTATCCCCCAACGTTCTAGTGTGTTAACGTGTCGCTTCTCTCCACGCAGAGCATGCCTTATCCCTTCGTAGCTCCTAGCGTAATCCCTTGCACAAAGTGTTTTTGAATAAAGGGGAAAACCACAATCAACACGCTAAGCCCTATCATTACCGCAGCCATGCGCGTATTGGCCAACACAATATCCGTGCCGCTGGTAGCCTCGTCTAAGACCACTAATTCCCGCAGAGCGATTTGAATCGTGATTTTAGCCCTTTGGGTAATGTACAGCAAAGGTTCTCTAAACTGATTCCAGCGTCCGACTATTTGAAAGAGGCCTACAGCAGCAAGTCCTGGCTTGCTGACAGGCAAGAACACCTTGGCATAAATAGTGAAGTCACCTGCCCCGTCTAAGCGGGCGGCTTCCATCAAAGACTCAGGCACTCCGCGGAAATAATTGAACAAGAGCAGGATGGTAAAACCCGAAACCATGCCGGCAATAATCAGCGAAGTGTAGGTATTGAGCAGACCTAAGTCTTTGTTTACGATATACAGAGGCACCATGATTGCCTCCCCTGGCACCGTCATGGAAAACAGCATCAGCCCTACAATCAGTCCACGCAGGGGGAAGTCCTTGTACAGCATGGTGTAGGCCGCCATGGAACTAGCCCACATGTGCAAGAACGAACCTACGGCAGTGACAAAGATGCTGTTCATAAAGGGACGCCAAACCTCCAGCTTGCGCCAGGCGGTTTGATAACCGATCAGGCTGAACTCTTTAGGCCACAGATGAATGCCTGGCTGAACAGCAGCCCGATTGGAAGAAAACGAAAGGGCCAACGCATTGAGCAGGGGTATCACCATCACGGCAATCAGACCCACCATCGCCGCCGCAAGCAGTAGATCGACAATATTGAGCTTAGATTTTTTCTTATTGACTTGCTCTGGTACCATAATTATCCCCTCCTCAAGACAGATCGGCCTGATCAACATTCATTGCTTTGCGCAGCATGCCAACGGTCATTATGCCTACTGCCGTGACCATAAATGATGCCGCGGTAGCCCAGCCCAAATTGAACTGCCGCATACCCAAATCGTACACATAAGTCATCAGCACATCAATGACCCTTGTGGTAGCGGCATTGCGCAGCACAAAGATCTGGTCAAAAATTCGCAAGGCACCCACTGCACTTAGCATGAAGACAACCCTCACCGTAGGCATCAGCAGGGGAAGGGTGAGTTTGGTTATCTTCTGCCAGCGACTGGCCCCATCCACTGTTGCGGCCTCGTAGACTTCCGGGTCTAAGGAGCTGATCGCGGCATAGTAGATTACTGCATTATAGCCTAATCCCTTCCAGGTAGACAAAAGAACAATCAGGGGCTTAATCCACATGCTGTCTGCCAGAAAGTGAACCTTCTGCAAGCCCACCAGGTTCAAAAGTTCATTCAAGAGACCCCCGTCGGGGGACAGGACTTGAATCCAGATCCCCCCGACTACCACCCACGAAAAGAGGTGAGGGGTATAGATAATGGTTTGTGTGAATTTCCGAAGACGCGGCAAGGGCAGCTCGTTGAGGGCAATGGCTACAATGAGGGGTATCAATACCCCAAGAGCGATTGTACCTCCACTTAACTGAAGCGTCGTTGACAGAGCCCTCCAAAACATTCTGTCCTTGAGTACACCCCGGTAGTTTTCCAGACCTACGAAAACCCCGCCGCCCAAAAGCAGCGGTTTTTGGGTACTCATGTACAAACCTTGGATGACTGGATAAATGGAGAATACAAGAAAATACAGTACTGTCGGAAGTGCCATCAAATAAAGCTGAGCATATTTGCGCGGTTTGAGTCTGCGCACCTGATCACCCTCCTACTTCTGCCCCGCCCTTCGGGATCAAGCGTTAATTGTACTAATAGTCAATGAGATTGGCTGCCATGAGCTCTTCATGCATCTTTTTGACAGCCGCTTCAGCTGTCATTTGACCAGTAATCGCCCTGAACGCATAATCGTTGACGATCGCTTCAGCCCTTGGCCAATCAGCGGTAGAAATCTCGAGCGTAGCGTACTTGTTCACGAAAACCTCAGCCTCTTTTACACCGGGCAGACTGCCAAAGGGAGCCTCCACATTGGTGTTGTACCAGCGAGGTACGCCATGGTCCATATTATGGGCAACGCCGATTTCTGTCAGTTCCATCGTTCCGTCTTCTTTAATGATATAGTCGTAGCCTTTGACGCCCACTGAACCTAGGATAATACCAGCCTCAGTATGCCAGAACTCGAGGAATCTCTTGGCACCTTCAGGATTCTGGGCGTTAGCTGGGATAGCCCAGATGCTGGGGTCACCGCGGCGGAGAATTCTTTCTCCATTCGGCCCTTCCGGACCTGCAATACCCATTGCCCTAAACTCAGTGTTGGGATCCTCTTGGAGACGAGTAGCATTAAAGAGGCCTACCCACATATCCCAGTAGGTAACCATGCCCACCCGATCTGCCAGGAACAGGTTGCGCATATCTGCTGTTGAGTTAGTCACAAAGTTCGGATCAAGCAAACCTTCACGATAGAGCATATTCAGCCACTCATAGGCCGGAATTGCAGCTTCGCTGGCATAGGGAATGGTGCGGCGTCCATCTTCGTCGATGACATAGCGGGCCTTTACGCCGAATGCTCCCATAAAGCCCTGAATGTCATACAGACCCGAGGTGGAAAGACCGTAGGTGTCATCAATGCCGTTACCGTCAGGATCTTGCTCTACAAAAGCTTTCAGAACATTATAGAAATCATCGAGAGTCTGGGGCACTTCCAAGCCCAGCTTTTCGAGCCAGTCGGCTCTGACTGTCGGCAAAGTTCCCCCTTCATACTTGTTGAACACGGAGTAGATGTGTCCGTCTGGATAGCGAATCATTTCCCAATCTTCGGTTGGAATCACAGTTGGATCAGACAAGATAGGTGAGTTTTTGATAAAATCGGTGAGAGGCAGCAAAGCGCCCTGATCTACCAGCTGATCCATAAATGGAGTGTTGAGGTAGATAAGGTCAAAGCGTTCGCCGCTCCGCAAAGCGGTTTGGAGGTATTCATCGCCGGAAGGTCTGATCCACTCTACCTCCAGGCCGAGAGCCTCGCCAACTTCTTTGGCAAACAATTCACTTTCCTCAGCTGTCTTACCACCAGAAATGCTGCTGACCACCCGCAGTTTTTCAGCATGAACCACCATTGATCCCAGCATCACCGTCACCACTAATACGACCACAAACAGCAGGCTGCTGCGCCTTCTTAGTAACAAATTCATTACCTCCTCCGAAATTAAGTCAAATGTGCCTTCCTCCAAACAGCAAAATGAGAGACAGACCACCTCCTTTTGTCAAAACAGGACTTAGTTAGTTACACTAACTTATTTTCTAGAGAATACTTCTCGCAACCCTTCCTTTTTCCTTCACAATTACACAAAAAGTTTAATTATAGCCTGGAAAGTTGTCCTTTCTATAAGCCTGAAAAGCACAAACTGCCTAGAACGCAAGAAAAAAAGAAGGTGCACCGCGAATTTCTTCGCGCGCACCTCATACAACCTATGTACTTACAGTCAGCTCTTGCGGCTGAACTTTTCCCCGCATTTGGCGCAGGAAATTGTAATCTTACCCCTTCCCTTGGGCACCCTTAACCTTTGCTTACAATTCGGGCACTTAAAGTGACGATGGGTATTCCGTTCCTGAAAGATCCGTCTTTGCACTTTGAGCCAAGCACCTGCAGCTCTGTTTTTCTCCAGGAAAAGCTGGTTTTCTCGGCGTCGCCTAAACAAGGAGCGGGAAAAGGTGCGGTACAGTGCCCAGATTACACCGGCATAATACACCAGGCGCAGCAAGTGCAGTCCAAAAATCCTGGCAAAAAGAAGAACCGCGGCACTGGCCACTAGAATAAAAAGCGTAAACTGATCGACACCATTTCGGCCGCGCATAAACTTTTCCAAACCCACCTGCATCCTTGCTTTAAACTCCTGCCACTTCACATTGATTCCCCCAGACCACAAGACTTTCAACCTGCACAGGTTCTTCTGCAAGAGGTTAGAAATTCCTCCCTTAAAGATATTCTGCCTGGCCAAAACGGGCACCGAAAAGGGATTTGACCTGCGCAGTCGAAGGAAGCCATAGGATAAGTGTTAGGAAAAGAGGCTAGATATGGCAAGAGAACATCGTTTTGACACCCATGTTCACACCAGCGAGACCAGTATCTGCGGTCAAATTCCGGGGGCTGAGGTGTCCAGGCTTTATAAAAAGGCAGGCTACAGCGGAATTGTGATTACAGACCACTTTCATTCTTACTTTTTTGATCGCTTCCCTGATCTGTCCTGGCCGGAAAAGACAGCCTGTTATTTATCGGGCTATCATGCGGCTTTAGAAGAAGGAAACAGGATCGGGCTTACTGTGTTACTAGGCATGGAGTTGCGCTTTCCTGATCATGAATGTGATTTCCTCGTCTATGGATTTGACGAGACATTTTTGCTGGAAAATGAGAATCTCTATGGAATGGGCCTGGAGAAATTCTTCCAACTGACCCGGGAAAAGGGCATTTT
Organism: Bacillota bacterium; assembly: GCA_012520315.1. GTDB lineage: Bacteria > Bacillota > Limnochordia > Darwinibacteriales > Darwinibacteriaceae > UBA5420. Next base: position 15,673 of record JAAYOM010000077.1, read on the forward strand.
GGTTTTTCAGGCCCATCCCTTCCGAGATGGACAGGTACGGGCCAACCCCAAATTTTTGGACGGCGTAGAAGTCTTCAACGGACATCCCGGCCACAATGCCCGCAACCATCTGGCCGAGGACTTTGCCAGGGAACATTCGCTGCGTAGGATCGCCGGATCCGACGCCCACTTCACCTCAGGCATAGGTATATCTGGAATTGTCACTCGCAAGCCGCTTGCGTCTATGGCAGAGTTTACAGCCCTGTGGGATCAGGGCGATCCCAAATTGATTTTAGACTGAAGGAGACTTTAAATATGAGCCCTGGCGCAAGGCTAGGGCTCATGGTTCTATCACTGTTCCAGCTTAAAGTGTCCAACGAGTTCCTGCAGTCTGGCCCCCATCGAGGTCAGATCTTGAGCTGAACTCGCTATCTCTTCAATAGAAGCGGCCTGTTCTTCAGTGGCACTGGAGATTTCATGGCCTGCTGCATTTGTCTCCTCGATACCCGAGGAGATGTGCTGAACCTGCTCCACAATACCTTCCACAGCGCCAAGAATATCCCGCAAAATGCTTCCGCTCTCATCTACGCTTACAAGTGCCTCGTCAGCCTGGTGGGAACTGCTTTTCATGCCGTCCACTGTAGAGGAAATGCCATTTTGAATTTGAACGATCAGAGCTGTGATCTCCGCGGCTGCTCCCGCCGATTCTTCGGCCAGTTTTCTGACTTCCTCTGCCACTACTGCAAAGCCCCGACCGTGCTCCCCAGCCCTGGCCGCTTCAATGGCAGCATTGAGGGCCAAAAGATTGGTCTGATCTGCAATGGCGCTGATAGCATCGACAATCTGGCCGATTTCATCAGAGAGGGTGCCTAGATTAGTCACTTCATCGCTCATGCTGCGCGTGTTGTCCCGCAAGAGGTTCATCTGTTCCACAACATTGGCGATGGCTCGATTTCCTTCCGCGGCCCGGTTCGAGATATCATCTACATTTCCGCTCATGTTCTGGGCATTGGTGTTCATCATATCTAAGGAACTGGAGAACTGGTTGGTAGTGCTGGCAACTTCTTCAATGGATGCACTCACTTCTTGAGAGGCCGCTGCCAACTCTTGGCTGGTGCTGGCCAGCTCATCGGTGGTACTGGCAACCAACCCCATTGCCTCACGCATGCTGGTGATGGTAACGTTTAATGCCTGGGCCACTCTACCCACCTCATCTTCGGAGCGAACGTTCACGTCGCTAGTCAAGTCACCTTCCGCTACCGCTTCAATCGCCCGCTGTACGTCGAGGAGCGGGTTTGATATGCGTTTGGCAAAGATCATGCCGGCCACAACTCCCGCTACCATGAGCGCTGCGGAAACCCAGAGCAAGAATGTACGCAGTTGGTTGATATGGACAAGCTCCTCTGCTTCCATGGCGCCAATTGCGATCCGCCAGCCCGTTGAGGGGACGGGGGCTAAGCCTACCAGCCTGGTTTGACCATCGTCAAGTTCATAGGCGGCAACTATAATGTCATCCCCGGCGGCTGAAGCCTCCTGAATCGCCCGGCCGGCATTAATATACGGCGATGACGGGTCAAAGACGCTGACTTGATCCAGCACTACTTCCGGATCAGGATAGGCATAGATAGTCCCTTCCTCATTGATAATATAAGCCCAGCCATTGTCGCCAAATCCCAGGGGAGCGATGATCTCATTGAGCATCATGCCGTCTCCCCTGGCAATCAGTGCACCTACAACCTGGCCGTTTTCCTTAATAGGGACCGCATACATCAACACTAAGGAATTGTTAACCCTGCTGACAATCAAATCTGAGACAACCGCATTGCCGGCCAGGGCCTCGATAACATAGGCGCGATCTGCCAGGTTTGTCGTGGACCCATCGGTGTAATGGGCAACCCCATTTTTGTCAACAGCAGCCAAGGCAAGGAACTGAGATAAACGGGCTTCTTCAGCCCGAATAGCAGGCAGCTGCTCCTGCCAGTTCATACTGCGAATTTCAGGACGCTGTGCCACGGTTTCCAGTACAGCCAGTTGCAGCTCAAACCGGCTTTCTAAATAGCGGCTCCCCTCTTCGGCCATGAGCTGGAGCGCCTCTCGAACTTCAGACTTAACCGCCTCGGCCCCGTCTCGATACGCAGAAAAACCCAACACACCGCAAATGATCAGCACCAATATGGCTATGTAAATAGAAATCTTAACAGCAATGCTCTTTACCGTAAACATGAAAATCCCCCTCCCTAGGGACTGGCCCTCATACAATTTGACGAATTTCGGCATCCGATCGACTTTCACGTTCCCTTGCTTGCTGCGCCCTAGACCACCCCTTAACTTTGCTCACCGACGGAGAAAAAGTAATAAACAACTCGGTTGCGATAGTCATTTGTCAGGGGATCGAATTTCCATCTGGTTCAATAATCCCGCGCATGTTCCATCACAACGTGCAACAAAGCCTCTGCTTCTCACAATTGTTAATAGTTAAATTCCACTTAAAAATGGACATTCCTGTTAAAAGAAACAAAAAGGGCCGCAAATTGATCGCAGCCCCGCAAGATTGGATGCTATAAATTAGGTTCAACATGCAATTTGGCCTTGAAGATAAGCCGCTTCAGCCCTTCATCTATGCCCTCGACATAAACCAAGCCCTGCTCAAACTGGGTCAAGTCTTTATACAAAGAAACCGCTTCACCAGGCAGCGCTTCGTTGCTGTAGTTGACTTCGATGGAGCGGATGGTATGTTGCTGATGCTCATCCAGGCTAAAGCAGTCCGTGATGAAGTCTACATACTTGGCGTTGTTCAAGTGCCCGTTGACATCAATATCGCTGTAACCAACCACTCTTCTGTGCACTAAGTCAAGTTCACCGCTGGCTCTTAGCTTGCCAAGCTTAGCATCGATAACCCTCTCACCTCTAAAATCAAGTTCTTCAGGAAAAACTGAGTCCGCCCGCTTCAGCCTTCTGGTCTCCACATCAATGATCACCCAAACAGAAACTGCCTTGGCAAGAACGGTGCCGGCAGAATCCTTAACCAGGAAGTTTCTTGTGCATTCTACCCTGCCGGGTTGGTTGGGCCAGGTCTCTACTGTTATTTTATCACCCCAGACAGGATAACGGGCTACATCAACCCTCATCCGCCCCAATACCCACAGTCCGTGGTGCCTTTCGAGCATCTCTATCCTGCCGGCTCCGAGATGCTCCGCGTGCAAAACCGCAGCGTCCTGCAGACAGAGGAACAAGGAGCTCAGCTTCATGTTCCCGCGGAAATCAACCAGACCTACCTCTACTTCATAATCTTTAATATACGATGGGCTAAAGTGCATTCCAGATCCTCCTTACAGCTACCAACCAGAACATCTAAGCTTACCCTTTTTCTCATTATAACATACCGTCTGGCGCGCACTGACGAACCAAGCGAAGGAGTTAGCTTGCCAGGTGTCGAATAGGCAAATAATTGAAACCGAAAAGGAGCACCAGAAAGGGGAGATATAGTGTTCGCACAACATTTTGCCAATTACCTTCTTGAAAAGGGAAGCATTTCTAAAGCAGACTACGCACTAGTGAGTGAACAGCAAAGGAAGGGACGAGTTAAGCTTGGACTGATCGCAGTGGCAGAGAATTTGCTCACCAAGGAGCAGACAGAAAAACTGAACGCTCTGCAACGTCAGACTGACCG
>JAAYOM010000078.1 GCA_012520315.1 Bacillota bacterium
TCAAGATGGCTATGCCGAAAAGAAGCCCTCACCTTGGTACCGATACCTGCCGTGGAGTCAATCAGAAACTCACCTTCTGCCAATTCTGCAGCCCTGGAAAATAGCGCAAGCCCTAAGCCTACTTCCCGCGTTTTTCGTGAAGTAAAAAACGGATCCGTAACCTGGGTTAACTGTTTTTTGGGAATTCCGCAGCCGTTGTCTCTAATCTCAATGGTCAATAAGTCCCGTGCCGGGTCTTCATCGATCAGGATCGTAACCAAGGAAGCTGAAGCGGCGATGGAATTTTGCGCAATATCCAGGATATGCAGTGATAACTCCCGCATAGCTTGAGTCGCGACTAAACAGCGGTTGCCGCCACAGCGCCATGTTCTGGCACGGCTCCTGCCTGCTTCTCTCTGTAAGAATCCAGGATGGCTGCAACCTTGTCAGGACTGAGCCGTCCGTGTGTATCGTCGTTGATCATAATAACCGGAGCTAATCCGCAGGCCCCAATACAGGCTACTGTTTCTAAAGTAAACTCCAAGTCTTCAGTAGTACCTCCGCTTTCAACGCCCAGTTCATCTTCTATAGCCTTGAGTACTTCGGCTGCGCCCCTGACGTGGCAGGCTGTTCCTGTGCAGACTCTGACCACATTCTTGCCCCGGGGCTCTAAGTGAAACTGGGTATAGAAAGTCACTACGCCATAGACCTTGGCTAAAGACATTTGGAGACTGTCAGCAATCTCCCCCAAGATATCCTTGGGTAGATAGCCATACTGTTCCTGAGCCTCCTGCAGAATGGGAATAAGACTAGCCTGTTCAGGACTGTAACAGGCCAAGATTTCCCTCAAAGGTTCCAGATACTTTTCATAACTTTCCTTGCCATGACCACAGACACAACCCATGCATAGCCACCCTTTCCGTTTTGTTAATTTATTAACTTCCTCGTGATACTTTTCACATAACAGGCCATAAAATTAACCCGTTGTCACCGAGGGTTTGTTAGTGAATTCACATTGCCTTTTGATTATACCTTTCCCCCGCCAGTAATGCAATAGTTGCCTAAACTTTTTCAGAGTACAGCAGAGAGTATGCGGCGTAGGCCTGCATCCACGGCGAAACCCTTTTCACCCCCGCAACAGCCGATTTCCTGCAGATAGTGGCTGTCAGAACCTTGGACATATCCAAAATGGCTTAACTGGGGATGAGTGCGCAAAAAGCCTGCAAGCTTAGCATTGCGAGAGATTTCAATAGCCTGAATACGCCCGTCAGAGGGAACAAACCCCAATTGGCCGAGGACGCTGTTGACAGGACGATCGACGTGGGCAGGAATCACTATCCCGCCGAGATTGGTAACCTGTTCCAGTGTTTCAGACAGGGAGAGGCTTGTTGCCAGTGCCAGCAGCCGGCTTTCTTTGGCAATATAATCGTCGCTAAGATCAGTAAGGAGCTGATAGCCGAAGAGCTCTTCGTCGTTTTCCAGATCAGGCAGGTGCTGACAAACAACGTCCTCCCATGCCAGTAGGGCATCCAGGCAGGAAAAGTAACAAAGCAGGTGCACTTCCTCCCGGGTCTCAACTTCCATAGCAGGGATGAGCTTAAGCCCGCTTTTTCGGGCTAATTCAATAGCGACCTCAATATTTCCGGCGCTGTTGTGATCAGTGATAGCGATATAATCCAATCCCTGGTTTACCGCTTGCCGAATAATATTGCCCGGGGTCATCAGCAAGTCGGCACAGGGCGATAAACAACTGTGGATATGCAGGTCACATCTGGGTCCATTTTCGCGGTTCATTCACCTATCTCCCGTTTTTGCTATACTCCCAGCTCTATCAACTTACGCAGCAAATCAACTGCAGTCAGGGGTGTACGCAGGATCGTCACCTGGTTTGTCTGTGCCTTTTGAACTGCTGCAGATTCGATGGGAAAATCCTCTACCACAATAACCGCTGCAACCTGGGTCAAGCTTGCTACTGCCACAACATTTACGTGACCGTGCACAGTTATCCACAAGTTGCCTGCTGCGGCCTTGGCCATTACATTGCTGAGCAGATCGCCGATATAAACGCCGTTGATCTCCTTCTCAAATGGTCCTGAGATTACTTCCAGCTCAAGTTTATCCGCTAGCTCTCTCACTTTCATGCTGCTTTCACCCAACCTTGTCATCAACTTTTTCCTTTTTCATAACCGGCGGCAGTTCCCGGAGCAAACCTGACAGAGTCTCCGCCAAGTCCCCCATCTGCTTTCTTAACAGAAATATACAGTCACTGCGACTGGCCACTCCAGTTACGATATCTTCCGCTAAGGTTTGGCAGTCTGGGGCTCCGCAGGCGGCACAGTCCAAACCTGGCAAAACCGCAATTTCCTCTTCGAGCTGGGCCAGCTTCTCCATGGCCCTCTCCAGATCCCCATCCAAACGGCCAATCTGCAGCGGCTCAAATCTCCCGGGCAAATCAAAGTCATACCCTTCATTGTGCTCAATCATGCTCTTGCCCCTTGACCTTAAACGGCGCAAATCAGAACGGGCCTGAAAGGGGTTGACAACATTAAAAACGCCGCCGACACAGCCAAACTCACAGGCTGAGAGCTCAAAGTAGCGTACGCCTTTGATGTTGTTGCGAGAAAACTCATCAAGGAGGGCTTTAACTCTATGGATACCAGACACAGATAGGCTGCTGTCTTGCATCTGAGCAAGCAGAAGCTGCAGTTCACCTCCGCTTTGTCCCCAACCTATGCCTAAGTACGGTACCTCTAACTCCCCTTCATCCACATCTGCAACCTTTTCCAAGACTGATAAGACTGCTTGATAGACTAAGCTTACGGCAATGGTCTTATCGATGGGGCTGGTTTTAACACCTACCGGATCGAAGACAGTGGTGTTCTTGCCGGGACAGGGTGTCAGCAGGAAGACGCCAAGCTCTTCCGGTTTGATGCCCTTGGCAAGGGCATCCGCTCTGACCTTTTCCCCCATGGCATCTGTGGGTGCCTTGAAGGGAATCAAGTGCTCTGTTAACTCTGGGTATAGGATCTTAATCAGCCTAACCACCACAGGGCAGGAAGAGGAGATGTAAATGCCTGAGTTGCCCATTAGAAATTCACAGGTCTTTCTGCTGAGGGATTCCGCTGCTAAGGAAACGTCCTGTACTTCTTCAAAACCCAGTTTGAAGAGGGCCATTCTAACCCGAGCAGGGTTCACTCCCCTAAACTGGCCGTAAAAACTGGGGGGAACTAAAGCAATGGGGTATTTATAGTCTGACATTTCTTCAAGTTCAGCGGTTTGTGAGTGCTTGGCATGTTGGGCACAAATGCGAATGCATTCAGCACAGTCGATGCACAGTTCATCTCTGATCATGGCCTTGCCGTTGTGGACTCTAATCGCCTTGGTAGGACAGTTTTTAACGCAATTGGTACACCCTTTGCATAGTTCTTCCCTGAGCAATACAGAGTGTTTTTTCACACTAATCACTCCCATCGGCTTAGCGGTCGCAAAAACTACAAACATATGATAGCAGTAAATTTGCTCTTCTTTCCCTGGCCTGTCTCTACCGTAAGTTGATCTGAATAATGTTTAATATTATTTAAACCCATCCCCGCGCCAAAGCCCATACCGCGTACAAAATCATCTGCCGTTGAAAAACCTGGCTGAAAGGCCTTTTCTACATCAGGTATACCTGGGCCCCTGTCAGTCGCTACCACCTTAATTTGTTCAGAAGAAATGAGAACCTCAATTTCTCCGCCAAGAGAATGGATAATGATGTTCATCTCAAGCTCATAGGTGACAATCGTTACACGGCGACTGGTCTCAGATTTGATTCCCAGTTTTCTTAGAACATCCTTCAGACTGCTGGAAACCTCACCGCCCCTTGTAAAGTCGCCCTGTTCAATCTTGCTTTGTAAGAGAGTCTGTTCCTGCATCCAATCCCTCCACCCTAATCTATGCGGCGCATAGTCTCTGAACCAAGCCCGGCTTGATACAGGCGGCCGCAGCACTCAAACATGGATAGCGGAGACAGATACAAGTTGATGCCTCTCTCTCTAGCCAGATCAAGGGTGTCTTGGGGTGGCCTTTTTCCCCGGACAAAGATGATAAACTTGATGTCTGTCATCTCGCATGTCCTGACTACATGGGGATTTGTTAAACCGGTCAGGAGCATCGTCTTTTCCTGAGAAAAAGCCAAAACATCGCTCATCAGGTCACAGCCGCAAACGGTCTCAACTTGAAAATTAGGCTCATCAATCACTACCAATGGTTCTAGCTCAATTAGTGGAACGATCTCAGACAGTCTCACCTAGATTCTCCCTTCAACACTACCGCCACTGCTTTGGATTTCATTATAACATTACTTGAGCTTTTTTTCACAAATATAGTGTGATTCTTGCCTTGCGGACAGACTGAATCTAGAATCAATCTGCAAACCCTAAGCAAGAAAACGCTGCTTAATCCTGCTCTAAAACCTTCATTAGGTGAAGTCCATCGAGTGGCTTGTCTAAGGGGAGCTCCGCTGATTCAAACAGCTTATCCAGCTTTTTAGTGTAGGCTGGATAGCGCTCTTTGATCTGATCAAAGATAACATGTCCAGGCCGAACATATCGCTTAAGGGACATGTAATGCAGGGCAAAACAGACTTCCTCAATCCTCCCCTGTTCAAATACTGTGGAGATACCCTTTTTCGTCAAGTAAGGGTCTTTTTTCAAGAGTCTGATGCTTCCCGCGTAAGGATCAGCTGACCCAACGACGATTTTTCTAATCTGAGACATTGCGACTGCACCTAAACACATTGGGCAAGGCTCAACGGTCGTATACAGTACTAGTTCCTGATCCCTCTGCCTTTCCGGAACCAGATTATGCAAGGCATTTATTTCTGCATGGGCCACCGACGTCATTTTAATCTGATTGCATGACTCAAGATTGTCACTAAGCTGGTTTCGTCCTTTGGCAAGTATATTGCCTTCCTGGTCAGCTATGGCGGCAGATATTCCTAAAGACCCTGCGTTGTATCCCTCCACAGCTAAGCTGATCAATTCTTCCCAGATGCCCAAATTATCTCCCACTGCCTATCCCCGCTTTCCATTAGCCTTGTACTTACTGCATGTCCTGATAGTGAATTCTTTATCGAGAATGGATTCACCTTGTTTACATGGCAGGAAATTACATTATTTCAGCTATGATCGGCATACTTCAAGACGGCAACTCCCATTGCTGTGCGCATAGAAAAAGAAGGCCCAAGAGCTTTATCCAATGCCTTCTTGAGTCCTTCCAGGTTACAGGTTGTTTAGAGAAGTATAAGAGTCAATATGAGCAGCACAAGATGGGAGTTTGCAGTGCATTGATTTGCTCATCAGCAGAAGGTTCAAGCTCTGATCTAATAAACTCTTGAAGCTCGGCATCGGTATTGTGCCCAACGGGCCTTTTCACTTGATCGTTCGGAGTCATAATCTCTCACCTCCTCTCAGGCAACGGTCTTGTCTCCTTGCCTATCATTAATATGCAAGGGGCCGGGAAGGAGCAATGGTAGCAGAGTTGCATTCTGCCTTCTCTATGGTGCTTTGGATCCTGTTTACACAAATAACCCCGGCACTTGTCCTGTTCGCACCGGAGTGGGGGATACTCTCTTGTTTAGGTGAGCTTCAGCCCGAGTCAGCTCAGCATGTTCGATCTTCAAATCTCTAACCTATCGCCAAGTCGTTTGGGCGATAACGACGCTTCAACACCGAGTACTCCCACCAAACCTGTTTGGGCAACCGTATCAAGAGGCCGCAACATTAATCCAAAGGTTTTATGGGGGACATACCCAGGTTCAGGCTCATTTAGCTGGATGCTAGGTTTTCCAGCCATCCTTCGTAATCATCGTCTGCCAGGTAACAACCTAAGCCGGCGTAGCCCTCTATGCCTCCGTCAGCACTCAGGTGTGGTTCAAGCAATCCGTACGCCCTCGCTCTATGTTTGACTTATTGGTTTTTTCGGACGGAAATTCATAGTGGCATCCTATCGCTGATGCTGGTCGCACGTCACTCTAGGACAACAGATCACGCACAAACTCTGACATTCCGCCATAACTGGTAACTGCAGCTGTCTCCTTAGCCCTTGTTAAGGCCACATAGAGCAGACAGCGTTCGGCCTTGACTGCCGCTTCCCTTGCCACCTGGTCGTCATGTTCGATGGCAACCTGGAGGGGTACAATACGACGATTGGCTGCCACAACCATGACATGCTTGAACTCAAGTCCCTTCACCCTGTGCATCGTGGCAACTCTAACGCCCTTTTGACTGCGATCATCCACTTTACTTCTCCGGATTTCATAAACCCGTATTTGCTCGGAATGCAAGCGCCGAACATAATCTTGGACAATGCTGTTTGTCCTGCCCACCAGGCAGATGTTCTCTATAGCCTCCCCTTGATCAGCCAAGTCTTGAATTCGTTCTAAGACAAAGGCAAACTCTTGATCTGCTGTAGGAAAATCTCTAACCACAGGTTCAGTGCCGTGAGTTAAAGAAATACAGGAAGCACCATCATCGGTGCCATCATCCAGATTATCAAACGTAAGCCCCTTGAGCAGACCAAAGGACCACCTGCGGATCTCTTCAGTAGTGCGATAGTTAATGCGTAAGTAGCTGCTCCGGCCGCGAATGTTGATTCCACAACTGGATAATGAGGCATGATGCCGGTAGATCCGCTGGTGGGCATCGCCCACAATAAAGAGATCATTTTTATGTTCTTCCCCCGCCATGGTGCGCAGCAGCCGATAGGCACTCACACTTAAGTCTTGGCCTTCATCAACGATGATGGAGGAATAGAGGGGTTTACCCTGCCTTTGGGCTATAACCTGCCGGCATTCATTCATAGCCGTTTCTATATCCCGTACCCGGCGTTCAACTAAGAGACTGCGGTACTCTTCAAACACCTTCCACAGGGAAATGCGCTTCCGCCTATCCAGCCGCACTCCCCTGCCAACCCGGGCAGCGGACACGTAATCTTTTAGCGATAATATTTCTTGGGCACAGATCACCTGGGACCATTCATCTTGGAAAAAGCTGACGGGGTAATCTAAGGGTTCGCCGCTAAGGGCTATGGCCTCACTCCAGAGCCTGTCCAGATCGTCGCCGTAAACAAGCTGACAGTCAAACCCGGCCTCCCTCAAGCACTTGGCTACCCAGGCATCCAGATGGGTTACCTCTATGCTTCTAAATTCTTCTAAAGTACAAATCTTGCGCAAGTTGCTTTTGATGTCAGCGGCAAGATTAGCAGTGAACGTCGTGAACAATATCCGCCCGTCCTTTGGCAGCTGGCCTGCTAACCTTTTGGCGCGGTGCATGGCCACAACTGTCTTGCCAGTGCCCGCCCCCCCTGTAACCCTCGCCGGGCCGTTAAAATCTCTCTGGACCACTTCACGCTGGGCAGGATGGAGAAATACGCGCCATTTTTCGAGCGGCGCCCCCATCATGGCCTGCAGCTCTGCTTCTCCGTCTACAATGGTAAAGTTCCGCTGACTGCTGGGTTTGGACAGTGCCGCCGAGAAATCTTCGGGATCAATTGCCTGTGCATCTGCTTGAACTTCTGCCGCAAAGAGCTCGAAGACTTCCTGGAATTCAAATCCATTAGCGAGCCACTCGAGCCGCTCGTAAGCATCTTCGGGAAATGTCTCCTTCATACTGTGAAACTCATCTAAAGATGCAATGGCGCGGGTCTCTCCTAGCTTCTCCTCTGGAATTCCAAGCTTCAATAACTGCTCATCACTCAGCCCGCTGAACAACAAGTTTTCTGCGGGGACTTCCCTTCTAACCTCAACTTCAACTTCAGTCACATCAAAGACCTGTACCGAGCCAGTCGTAGGGTTTATTTTGCAGCGTTTTCTCTCGGCCCATTGATAGGCACGGTCATGGTGATCCACCCAGAGCAGCAAATACACACCGCTTCTCTCCTGGCGCACTACGATGCCCCGATAGGTATCATCAATTCTGACCGACCGCATGTTAGGATCATAGGCATTACGAATCTTCTCATAGTTGATGCCGGGAGAGTTTGGATCAGCACGAAACTTCTCCATAAAATCCAGCACCCGGCTTTGCCTTTGCCGGGGCAAAGCCGCAAATGCGGTGAAAAAGTCTGCAGATATAGCAATGAGAGGGGTATTCATTTCCTAAGCCTCCTGTTTCAAAACTTCTATGCTAGGGATCTCATCCCCCGCGTATACTTTCCAGCCCTGGGCTTGGAAGTCTTCTCTGAAGTCTTCTTGACCGGGCAGTAACCATACAACTTTTTCCGACTCCCAGGCCATTTCAGCCTGTCCAATTATTCGCCCCTTTTCATCCACAAGTTCATAGCCTATGCATGACGGCGGCGGCGAGCCTGTGCGTTCCAATTCAGTGGCAATAACTCTGGCTAAATCATCAAAGATAGCGTCATAAACCTCCTGCCACGGCTCGCTGGGAAGGTCAAGCTGCCGCTGCTCTCCAGGCGGCAAAGCTGACAGCGACCCGTAAACGGCTGCCTGAACGCCTTGCTCGGTGACTCCCGCAAATTTGGGCAGAAACTGCATCACATTGGCGATATGCCAAAAGGCATTCCAACTCGCTTCAAAGACACTGTCCGGCTCCAGGCGGTCATCAAATACGCTGTATACGAAGGGAGCGGTGTTGTGCTTGTCCTTGACCATCTCCGACCTGGATACGCCCGCAACAACGGTCAAACCCTGCGTGCGCACAGGATACCACTGACCAAAGATCACATCGCCA
>JAAYOM010000079.1 GCA_012520315.1 Bacillota bacterium
TGTAATAATCTGCAGGTTAACAATACCCTGAATCTCAACGGCCGGGGTATCGATACCGTAGTCGGCATGCCCTTTAACGAACTGTTTATCGACAGCAACTGTGTCTCCTGCGGGAACTGTGTTTCAGTCTGCCCAACGGGTGCACTCTCTACTAAGTCGAGCAAGAACTATCGTGCCTGGGAAGTGACCAAAACCCGCACCACCTGCTCCTACTGTGCTGTAGGCTGCCAGATGGATCTGGTGGTTAAGAAAGGAAAAGTCGTTGGAGTAGAGCCCGCTGACGGCCGTTCCAACATGGGTTTGCTTTGTGTGAAGGGCAAATTCGCCTACAAGTTCATTAATCATCCCGACAGGCTGACTACGCCATTGATTCGCAGAAATGGCGAGTTTGAGGCAGCTACCTGGGATGAAGCCCTGGACTATGTGGCAGAGAACCTGAAAAAAATTAAGGACGAAAGCGGTCCGCAGGCTATTGCCGGCTTTTCGTCATCGAGGACTACAAACGAAGATAACTATGCGTTCATGAAAATGATGAGGGGAGCGATTGGCACAAACAGTGTAGACAATTGTGCCCGTGTCTGACACGCTCCTACGGTGGCTGGTCTAGCCATCACGTTAGGTAGCGGAGCCATGACAAATTCCGTAGCTGAAGTTCATGAGGCAGATGTTATATTCCTGATCGGATCTAATCCAACAGAGGCCCACCCTGTCATGGGCGCGCAAATTCGGCAAGCAAGAAAGCGGGGGGCCAAGCTGATTGTGGCCGATCCGAGGGTAATCGATCTGGCTAAAGAGGCCGAGGTGCATCTGCAGCTTACACCAGGAACTAATATCGCCTTGTTAAACGGCATGATGCATGTGATTATCAGTGAAGGCCTGCTGGATAAAGAGTTCGTAGAAAACAAGACAGAAGGTTTTGAGGAGCTTTGGGAGATCGTCAAAGATTACACGCCGGAGAAATCCGCGGAAATCTGCGGCATTGATCCTGAAGATCTAAAAAGAGCAGCCAGGCTCTATGCCAGCGGCGAGAGGGCCCCGATCTATTACTGCCTTGGCGTTACCGAACATGCCACAGGGACTGCGGCTGTAATGTCCATTTCCAACCTGGCACTTTTATGCGGCAACGTGGGTAAATACGCTGCCGGCGTTAATCCACTGCGTGGTCAGAACAATGTACAGGGTGCCTGTGATATGGGGGCCATACCCAACTCTTACTCCGGATACCAAAAGATCGCGGATCCTGAGATCCGGGCCAAGTTCTCCAAGGCCTGGGGTGTGGAGCTTCCTGAAACGCCCGGCTTGACCAGCATTGAAGCGATGAACAAAGCTGGTACAGGTGAGGTTCGTGCGATTTACATTATGGGGGAGAACCCCATGCTGAGCGATCCCAACGTGGCTCATGTGGAAAAGAGCTTGCGCAATCTAGACTTTTTGGTTGTACAGGATATCTTCCTGACTGAGACAGCGGAGCTGGCAGATGTGGTTCTGCCTGCAACCTGTTTTGCTGAGAAGGAGGGTACCTTCACTAATACCGAACGGCGGGTGCAAAGGGTGCGCAA
>JAAYOM010000080.1 GCA_012520315.1 Bacillota bacterium
GATAGAGATGGCTGCCCATGGAGAAAATCTTTAGATCCGCTTCCTTCTCGATGATTTCCTCTAGAATCAAGCGGACATTGGGGTTTTGTTCGTAATGATAAAGAAGCTCTAAATCTTCAATATGCCCGGTGGGCAGAAGCTGCAAAAAGATGCGAAAGGCAAGGCGTACATCTTCCTGGGTCCATTCCATCAGTCTATCCTCCGTATGAGAAAGTCAGTCATCACATAACCGCTGGCCAGGCGCAAAATGTCGTCTGTGGCCACAACTTCCAGCGCCGTCAGTTCCTTTAACTCCGTGTTTTCGGAAACCAAGTCCACAAAAGCCCTGGGAATGTCATCAAGGACAATGGTATCCACTTCTTCCCCGGACAGGAGCGGAATTCTGCCTAGTTGATGCAGCTGCACTAAGAAGCTATAAAAATCAAGGCGGGCAGTCAGGGCAGCGTACTCTTCCCTGTCATTATTGTATAGCCCCTCTAGGACCTCACCAATCTGGAACTGTTCTTTTTCCAGCAAGGGTTCCACCACAATTTGGGCATAACGTCTAAGATAGTAAGCCCGTGCGAGCTGTTCTGCCTGCTCCCTTGCTTCTTCCTCCCGCAACCGCTCTTCCTCGAGCCGCCAGAGTTCTTCTGCCGCCGTATCCCCTTCAGTTTGCCGTTTCAGGGGCTGACCTAAAAAGATGCGGTTAGGATTGAAGCTGGGCCTAACTTGCACAGGGAAAATCGGATCGAGAATTTGCCTTAAGCGATCCAGCTCGATATTGCGCTGCACCACAGGGCGCAAAAACTCTGTGGCAAAGTTGACCTTGGTGGCAAAGGAGGTGAGAATCATCTGCTCAATTGTGGCAATCATGAGGTTATGAATGCGAATTTTATCCTTGAACAGGGATTCGTGGTCGTGGATCACATCATGGAGCCTGCGCCTGACCATGGTAACAGACTGTAAGGCCCGTTCTTCTTTAGGGGTAATTGGTCCACTGCGCAAATCTTCCAGAGTCTCGTTGACTAGATGGGCCAGCTCCCGAAAGACTTCCTGCTCCCTCTGGAGCTGTTCGTCAATGCGCTTTAGCTGCGCTTCTATTTCCTTCTCCCTGGCAACTTGGAGTACATCCCGAATAATCCTCTCTTCCAGCTCCCGCACTTTCTGTTTTTCATTGCGTACTGCCAGGGCCAATTCTTCCACTGAGCGGAGGGCACCGTCGAAGACTCCCTTTTGAATCTGCTGGCGCAGATAGAGCTGGGTGATGGAAACCTGCAGTTCGTTATACATTTCTTTGGTCTTAAAGAGCATCTCCAGTCCCGCTGTGGAAAGCCTGAGGCGTACTACTTTACTTTGAATCTCGTAATCATCGATTTCTACGAGCAAAAAACGGTAAGCCTTCTCTTCCTTACTCTCCCAGTCGGGATAAGTGTAGCTATGGTAACGCCCCTGGTTCATCAGTCCGTCCCGGACAAGGTAGTAGGTTAAGTCCAGGGCCTCTTGGTAGCTGAGGTTATCACCGTAATATGAATTGATCAGCTCTTGCAGAAAGCGGGCTATGTTCTCATAAGTGCAGTCTCTTTCCAAACGGATCATATCTTCCATTATGTAAAGCATCACCGCCAGGCCAAGGGCTGGAAGGGAGTAAGGATATTTTGTCCGCTGACTGAGCTCTAAGAGGGGAGCAAAGACCAGGATGTTTTCGATCCGTTCTGCAAAACCATGCAGAATTTCAGCTGTCCGCTTCAGGGCAGTTCACCTCCATTTGGGCCCCTGCTCCGGGCCCGGGCTGTGGCTTAGTTCCCAGTTCATAAAGTGTGGCTGCACTTAGGCCTTCTTGAGGCAGATACTTTCCACTTTGTAAAAACTCCCCCAAACTATTCCTTACAGGAGGCTCGAACTCTGCTGTAAAGCGTTCTATAGCCCCGGGATATTCACGCTGTGCAGTCCGCAGCTTAGGTGCACGGCTGCCCTGGCGACTGAAAAGTTCTGCATAGAAAAATCGGGCTGCCCCAATCTTAAGGCCCCCGGGGCGATAGGTTCGTACCAGTTCATCGTATATCGCAATTCCTTCCGGATCTAAATCGCCAAAATAATGGCAAACGGCTGTGGAAGGAACTTCTCCGTCTGAAAAGAGCTCCCCTAAGAAGCTGAGGCTGCGCAGAATTTTCCGTCCTTCTCCGTAGATCAAAAGTCTAAACTCGATTCCGTCCCAAGTTGTGATCTGCTCCTGCAGAAGTGCTTTGAAGGAGAAGAAGGTATCTTTGTTTTCCACAATGAGAATATTTAAGGGAAGTGCTGTATCTGCCAGGTCCAAAGAAGCTGCCTGCCAGTAGAAGAAGGGTTCATAGGTGCGATGGCAGTTAAGGTCTGCAAGTTCAAGCCCCACAGTCTCCAGTACACTCTGGCCCCGGGCTGAGGCTAAGAATTTCTCGTCCCTGAAAATCTCAAAGGATCGTTCGTTGATGGTTACCGGTCGGTCCTGCCCTGCCTGGGGCTGACGCAGGTACCTGTCCAAGGCCTCTAGGTAGGGTCGATCCTTTCTGTATAGGTCAGGCTGCTTAAGATAATGGGCTAGGTCGAGTTTGGGATGGTAGAGTTTCAAGAGTCTACGCTGTTCCTCCAGGGAAAAGCCCTCTTGGGCAGTAATCCTTTGATACCAGTTGAAAAGGGGCGGATTCATGCCATTTCTTTCCCGGGCTTTGACGGGCTTGAGGCGATTTTCGGCAACAAGCTGTGCAATCAGCGCGGCAAAGGCCGGATAGCCCCCCTTTTCCCAATAGCCCTGTAGGGTCAGGGTTTTAATTAGATAGTCTTCCAGAGTCTTGGTTTGTATTCGTTTGACACGCGCTTCAGCGAGGAAGCGTTCGACAAGAGTTAGCATGCTGCCACCTTCTTTTGACATTCCCCTATAGATTCAAGAAGAAATTGGCATACCCTGCTTGGCAAAAACAGCTATGCTGGAGCAAGGCAAAACCTCAATGGCTGGCGGGGCTTTTGCCCTCAGAAGATGCCGGCCGGCCAACCCCCCACACGCCAAGCAGCACGATGGCGGCACCTAGGATCTGGATGGGGGCAAAGCGTTCGTCCCTAAAGAGCACTCCAGCCAGGACCGAGACTACCGGGGTCAGGTTGATAAACACCGCTGATTTGGAGGCGGTTAGATAGGAGAGCGCATAGTTCATGCAAAAGAAGGCTGCCACAGAAGAAAGGATCCCTAAATAAAGTATGGCAGTGAGCGTTTCCACGCTTGTGAAGGCAGCGAAATAACAGGACAGGTTTGCGGCTTGGGCGTACCTAAGAATTCCTAGGATGTTAAAGAAGACTGCCCCGGCCCACATCATCAGATATGTAACTTCCACAGGGGTTGAGGGGTCGGACGACCTGCTGGAAGCTTTTCTGGAAAAGATCTGATACAAAGCCCCGGCCAAGACAGCCCCCAGCAGGGCTAGGATACCGGCGAACTGGCCGGAACCTGCCTGAAATCTAGGGAGAGTAATTAGGATCACTCCCCCTACTGAGGCGAAGATCGACAGCCACTGCAACAGGCTTAACCGCTCTTTAAGCATTGGGGAGGCAAAGACAGCCACCGCAACCGGAATTAGGGCAATTAACACGCCTGACTCGGAAGCAGAGGTAAGGTCAACGCCGATGGTTTCAAAGATAAAGTATAAAACGGGCTGGAAGATGGCCACAAGCAAAAGGCTTCTGACCTTGGCCGGCGTGATCTTGATTTCAATCAGCTTCAACGTTTTCAATACAGACATTAAGACGGCCGCAACCAGAAACCTTGAGCCCAAGAGCTGAAACATATCGAGATTGTCCAGGGCAGCCTTAGTGAATAAAAAGGAAAAGCCAAAAATAACAGCTGATGCGGCCGAGGCTATATAAGGCAATCTATTTCCTTTTTGGTCTGTCATGCTGCTCCAACCTCACTTCGTCTAATTTTGCCTGCTGGGCAAAACAAAGACCCCCGCCAGAGGGTCTTTGCGTAACTAACTTCGCTGCATTTGCTATAACCCGGTAATCTCAACCAGCCAGTCGCCGATAACCTCCAGGGCCGCAGGGGACATAGTTTCTTCGATGTAGTAGTACTCATCGGGTAAGCCCGTTTGGGCGGTCTGGAAAAGATGGTTTAGGCCGGGCAGTTCAACTACAGTGTAGTTTTCGTTTCCGCCCTCTTTGAGAGCCTCTTCAATCAGCACAAGGTTGGGATCTGTTGGAACTTGCATATCCTTGCTGCCGTTAATGGCGAGGACCGGACATTTTACTTCCCGTAGAACCGGAAGGGGATCGTGGGCCATAAAAAACTTATACCATGGCGAAAGTATCTGCTGGATTTGCACCGCAACAGCACTTTCCAGATCTAAGGCAGCCAGCTCCTCTTCTGAGAGCTCTGCATAGGGGGCCAAAAGTACAGCCCTCATCTCTTCCGCCGCCTGCTCAGGATCTTGTTCAGTCTTAGCGATAGTAAAGAGAGCTTCCTGTACGGCCTTCTCTTGATCAATAACCTCCTGGGGGACTCCAGCCGCCTGCAAGAGCATCTCAGCCTGCAGATAGGCGATTTCTTCCCCATTAACGCCAGGGCCGGCCATCAGTACGATAAAAGCCACATCGGAGCTTTCTCGGGCTGCCAGGGGTGCAACCAAACCACCTTCGCTATGGCCGATTAGGCCAATTAGGGCAGGGTCGATCTCAGGTCTCTGCTTGAGAAACTCCACGCCGGCTAAGACGTCGCTGGTAAAGTCCAAAGTGGTGGCAGCGGCAAAATCGCCTGTAGATTCGCCTACGCCCCGATCATCGACCCGAAGTACCGCAATACCCCTTCTGGTGAGGTAGTCTGCTAAAACCAGAAAGGGCTTATGGCCCATCAGTTCTTCATTGCGATCCTGAGGTCCGGAACCGCTGATCAAAAGCACCGCAGGGAAGGGACCTTCACCCTCCGGCAGCGTCAATGTGCCTGCCAGCTCAATGCCGGCCTCTGCATTGGGATAGCCCACTTCAAGCTCCACATAAGGATAGGGAGGCTTAGGCTCCTGGGGACGGTTTGGTCCAGCCAGTTCTGCCAACGCTTTTTCCAAAGTCAACGGTATTTTCATCCCGCTTTGCTCCCAGACCCCTTCTATACTCAGGCCGTCCGGGCTGAGAATGCCAGTATAGACTCCGGCAATCAGGGAAACGTCAAAGACAACTTCCCCATCCGCTACTTTGATCTCGCTGACGGGAATGCCCTGGGCTCCCTGGGCCGGAACATCCAGCGTCCCTGACCATACTCCTTCTGCCTCGGACACAATGTGAAAAATCATTTCAAGTTTAGCGCCTGGAACATCCATAACACCTGACCAGCTGCCGGCCACATCTTCCGCTGCCGCCGCGCTGCCTGCACTAAACAGGCCAGCTAGCACAGTGAAAGTTAGCAATGCAAATGTGATTACAAACGTCTTTTTCATCTTCGTCCTCCTTTTTCGACAAGGGACAGGCCCTCAAACAATTGTACGAATTTACATCTTTAGGGTGCTGCTCCCTGCTGTGGTTCTTTCGATCACGATCTGACGTTCAATTCTTTCTTTAAGCTCATCTACATGGGAAATGATCCCTATCAGCCGATCACCTTCCGTGAGGCCGGCCAGGATCTGGATAGCCTGCTCCAGTGATTCTGCATCTAAAGAGCCAAAACCTTCGTCTACAAAGAGAGTATTTATTTCCACTCCCCCTGCGGAAGCTTGGATCACATCAGACAGTCCCAGGGCCAAAGCCAGGGAGGCTTTAAAGGATTCGCCCCCCGAGAGGGTGCGCACAGAACGCACCCTTCCGGTATAGTGATCTAACACATCAATCTCCAGTCCGGTTTGGGACTGCATGTTCTCCGGCTCCTCCCGGCGCAAAAGCTCATAGCGGCTGTTGGTCATAATCTTCAGCCGTTTATTGGCCTCATGGAGGATCTGGATGAAGTAAAAGGCCTGTACGTATTGTTCAAAAGCAAGCTTCTGCCTGCCGGTCAAACTTCCGCTTGCGGTTTTCGCCAGGTTGCTCACAAGGAGATAATGGCGCCGCAATGCAGCAAGTCCTGCCACTCCCCCCTGAACTGCAGTGAAAATTGGTTCATTCACACCTAAACGGGTGACCACCTTTTGAAGAGCCCAGTCTAGCTTTTCCTTTTCCTTATCCAGCTCCTCTTTACGCTTCTCCAGAGCTTCCAGATCCGGTTTTTGCTGATCCTTTGTCTCCTGCAGCAGTCTATTATATTCCTGCTCCACCCTTTGTACTTCCTGCTCATAGGCCCTAGCGGCTTCCTTTAAGACTTTCAGCTCTTCCTCTGTCTGAAGGGCCTCCCTGTAAGCCTCTTGATCCGCAAAGCCGCAGGCACGGAACTTTTCTTTAAATGCAGCTTTCGCTTCCTCTTTGGCTTCTGCAGCCAGGATCAAACGCTCCTTATGATCCTTGAGGAGCGCCTGGTTCTTCTCCAGTTCGGTCTTTAAATCCATGTAAGCCTTTTCGGTCTTCTGGAAAGCATCCCTTAAAGCTGCCAGCTCCTTCTGCCAGGTTTGCAAAGCGCTTTCTGCTTCCCTTTGGTCCTTGTATTCCAATGCAGCCTGGAGCGTCTTCAGCTGGCCGGACTTGCCGGCGATCTCGGCGACCAGTTCGCGGTGGGCTTTTTCTTTCCCAAGTTTATCCGTTTCGTTGGTCTTCAGCTCCTCCTCCAGCTCACTTAGCCTGGTCTGCATTTTTTCCTTACGCTTAAGTTCACTTTGGAACTGCGTCAACTCAGTCTCTTTTTCCAACTTGTTTATGGCATTTTCCTTTTGGGCCTGACTAATTTGACCTGCAAGCTCTGTTAAAGAAATGTCCCCCGGCAACTCGGGAAAGAGCGTCTGGACGCTTTCCCTAACCTTCTTTTCTGTTTCCTGATGCTCAATCTGTTTAGTATTTAGCGATTTGCTAGCCAGATCCAGTGCCTTACGGGCTTTCTCCACTTCTTCTTTCAGCCCTTTTAGCTCAGCCTCGCTGGGCGCTTCCGGGTCAGGCACAGCCTTGCAGGGATGAGTCAAGGAACCGCAGACTGGGCAAGGCTGATTGTCCCCTAAACCTGCGGCCAAGACACCGGCCTGATCCCTAAAGAAAGCCTGCTCTTTAGATAGATAATGACTGTTTGTGGTGAGATATGCTTTATTCTTTTCCTGGTAATCCCCTGCAGCCTTAGTGCATTCCTCCGCCAGTTGGCTTAATGCTCGCTGGGCCCGCTCTAGGGCGGAAAGATCGGTTTCCCTTCTCTCCAAGAGCTTAATCTCCTGCTGACAGGTGACAATCTGTACTTCCAGACGGTCCAGAGGCTTTAGTTCCCCAGTCAGTGTCTCTTTTTCACCCATGAGCGCGGTTCTTGCGTTCTCCAGTTCCCCTAAGTCTTTACTTAACTGGTCTGAACTTTTTGTAAGCTGATCCAGCTCTTTGCCTAACTCTTCCGCCTCCTTGTACTGGGGCAAGAGTTTGTCTAAGTTCGCAATGGCGGCACTGAGGCTCTCCCGCTTGGGTTCTTTGGCCTTTTCTGCTTTATAAAGCTCAGCTGCCTGCTTTAGATCCCCTGTTTGCTCTGTAATTGTTTTAGAAAGCTCCTCAATGCTGGCTCTAAGGTCCGCTTCTTCCTTATCCTTGTCTAGAAAAGCTGTTTCTAAAGGCTTAACCTGGTAAAGTGCCTGTTCACCCTTTGCCAAACTCTCTTTGAGGCCTTTCTGCACATCGGCATCTGCCTGCAGCTCAGCTCGCTTTTCCATCGTCTTCTCCAAATCTAAAAAGGCCTGATGCAGATGGCGGCTGTTGGTAATCGATTCGATCTGCTTGGCGATGGTGGCCTGCTTTGCTTTAGACTCTTTCTGCAAAGTGCTTTGCAGCTCTTGATCGCCTGCGATTAAGGCCTGTAGATCTTCTAGCACTTCAGGGGCCTGGTGAATCGTGAGTTCGCTAATTTTTGCGAGCAAGGCCTCGCCTCTATCATCAGCTGGCACACTGATGCCTGCTAGAGATTGGAGAATGCTGTTTTCCTTGGCCTCCAGGGTGTTTTTAGCCTCCCGCTCCCGATCTTTCAAAAGGCGCTGGGCAGTTTGATAAAGACTAGTGGAAAAGACGCGCCTGAAGATCTCGCCCCGCTCCTTGCTGTCCGCTAAGAGGAGCCTCAAGAACTCCCCCTGGGCGATCATGGCAATCTGCTTGAACTGATCGCATTTTATACCCAGGATATCCTCGATCTTAAGGGTTACATCCCGCTGGCCTGTAACAACTGCTCCCCCCGGCAGGTAGAGCGCTGCCTGGGCAGGTACAGTAGTTGTCCCTTCTCCCCGCCGCTTCGGACGCTCGTAGGCGGGGCTCCGTTCCACGGTATAGCTTTGGTTCCGATGCATAAAAGTCAATTTTACATAGGTATCTGTCTCCGGGTCTGCGAAGTGGCTGCGCAGGCTGTTAACGGGCCTGACTGAACCGCTGCTCTCACCAAAGAGGGCAAAGGTCAGGGCATCAAAGATAGTGGTCTTGCCTGCACCCGTCGGGCCTGTAATCAGAAATAAGCCCCGAGAACCCAGGCGGGTAAAGTCCAGTTCCGTTTCTTCTGCATAGGGCCCAAAGGCCGAAAGTACAATCTTCACAGGTTTCATAGTTCGGCACCCCCCGCCTCTGTAAAGATCTCTTCCAACACATCAATCTCTTCCGGACTAAGCTCTTGCTCGTGCTGCATTTCATAGAAACTCGCAAAGAGCTCCAAGGGGCTCTTCCGCTCTAGCTCGTCTGCGGCTGCAATTTGGGCCTGGGCAGTACCAGTCCGGACATTCTCAAAATCCAGGGCCATCAGGTTAGGGAAAATCGGGCGGAGCTGGCCTAGGGCGTCATAGACTTCCTCCTCATCGGTGAGGGTTATATGCAGGTAGTCCTGGGCCCCTTCCTTGTCTTCCTGGCCTAGGCGCAAAAGCTCAGCAATGGGGCCTTTAATCTCCCGTAAGTCTCTTTTGGGCTTAAGGGAGTGTTGCTCGATTTCCAGATCACCTTTAGCCCCCAGTTGAATGATGGTAACAGACTTAGGCTGCCTGGCCTCGGAGAAAGAGTATTTCAAAGGCGATCCGCTGTAACGGATTCTCTCAGAGCCAATCTGCTGCGGTCTGTGGAGATGGCCCAGGGCCACATAATCAAAGGCGCCAAAGAGCGAGGCGTCTACCGCATCGAGCCCCCCTACCGGCATCACTTCCGAATCGGAAAGTTCCGGCTGCTTGTCCCCGCTGACCACAAACTGGTGGGCCAAGAGGATATTGCGCTGGTTTGTTTCCAGTTCCCTAGTACTAAGTACCGCTGCCACAGCTTCATCATAACTATCTATTTTGGCCTCGACGTGGGGCCTGACATGGGCCGGCCGAATAAAGGGCAAGAGGTAAACGTGGAGAGGACCGTATTCATCCTCCACCGTTATCTTATTCAGTTTTCCATTAAAGCCCTTCGCCACAAAGAGGCGGTTCTTTTCTAAGATGCGGCTGCCAAAGCTGAGGCGCTCTGGCGAGTCGTGGTTGCCGCTGATCATAAAAACAGCAAGATTATGGCTGCTTAGGCGGGTTAGAAAGTCATCGAGAAGTTCCACCGCCTCAGTGCTGGGCTGGCTTCTGTCATAGACATCACCTGCAATTAACACTCCATCAGCTTCTTGCTCTAAAGCGATCTGGACGATCTGATCCAGTATGTACCTCTGATCTTCGATCAGGTTAAACTCGTTGAGACGTTTACCAATGTGCAGGTCAGCTAAGTGTAGAAAACGCATGGCTGTCCCCCTTATTTCTTGATCTGTTGTTCTAATTCGCTATCTTGTCTCTGTAACCTTTTCAAGCAGAAAGGCAGTTTATTGGAATATTCAGTTTTCTAGCGGATCAGCAGGCATAGATTTGGGTAAACAAAAAACGCCGATCTAGCGTCGGCGCTGGGTTTTCTCAGATACATGCCCATCAATGTCTGGGTAACGGATCGCCATCTTTCTCCATTCCATTAGCGTGTCCTTACAGGAACGGATTCTTGTAACGCACACCCTCGATATACTGCTGTCCCGGCAGATCTTCTGTGAGAACTACTGGCACTTGATTAAGACGGGCAGCGGCCCAGATTTGTGCATCCCAATAGGAAAGCTGATAGGTCAGCATCCCTCGCAGGGCTTCTCGAGGGATAAACGGAGTTATAGGCAGGACTGTAAAGGAACAGCAAAGTCGATCCACACTCGCCAAAAGCTCATCTGGTTCCAAGGGATGACTAATTTTGCTGCCGGCAACAACAATGAACTCAGAGAGAACCTGGGCTGAAATGGCCGCCCGCTGCGCGCGTACCCATTTATCCAGTATCTCTATGGCTTGGCGTTGTTTCTCTCCGGCAGCTGCATCATAAGCGTAGACCAAGACGTTAGTGTCAATCAGTACATCACAGGTCATAGAGCTCACCTCTCGTCCAAGTTCTCTGGCCGTCACTTTTGCTGTCGCTCTGGGCCAGATTCTGGCGGGACAACATGAAGAGCCGCTCTTCTTCCCATGCACTTAGGTCGATTTCCTGGGATTGAGTGCCCACCGTCAGGTATTCAGTAATAGCCTCACGGACAATTTGCCCCTCACTCACCCCATGCTTGCTTGCCAGCTCACGCAAAGCCATATTCTGCTCGGACTCGATGTAGAGCTGTTTCCTCACCATGGACTTCCTTTTGGACACAACAAACACCTCCTACATCTAAGTATACATCTAAGCAGCAGGAGGGGCAAGGGGCGTTAGATAAAGCCTATCCCTTCGTTCCTGAAGTCAGCATTCCAGAGACAAAGTACTTCTGGAGGGCGATATAGACTATGATCAAGGGAATGACCGATACGGTGGAGGCAGCTAAGAGCAGGTGCCACTGGGCGCCGTAAGCTCCCTTAAACTGCATCAGTCCCATGGTGGCAGTGTAAAGCCGTTCGCTTTCCAGGTAAATAACCGGACGCAGCAGATCATTCCAGTTATTCATAAAGGCAATAATGATCAGCGAAGCGCTGACGGGCTTGGCATTGGGGAAGAAAACCCGGGAAAACATCTGCCAGGCATTGGCCCCGTCGATAATGGCTGCTTCTTCAATGGAGGAAGGAATGTTCTCGAAGA
>JAAYOM010000081.1 GCA_012520315.1 Bacillota bacterium
CCGGAGAGCTTTGAGGCAGCAATTGTATATAGCGTTTTAGAGAAGTTACTGCCTCCATGGTCAGTTCAGCGTACTTTTGTTGAACCTCTGGGCCAAAGCGCAGCACCGGACCTGATACGCTCACTCCTGCCACCGCCAATCCGTCGTCATCAACTAGGGGAATAGCAACACAGCCAATATTTCTATCGTGCTCGCCATTATCAATGGCATAGCCCCGCTCACGGGTCCTCGCAAGTTCAGCCTTGAGATCCTCTACAGTGGTAATCGTGTTGGATGTGAACTTTTGCAGGCCCTTTACTGCCGCGATTTGTTCCACGTATTCATCGGGCATGTAAGCCATCATCGCTTTGCCCACGCCTGTACAGTGCATAGGACCTAATCTTCCTACATCAGAATAGCGAACCTGCCGCTGACTGGGATAAACTGTCTCCAAGTACAACACCTCGCCGTATCTTGGCACCGTGAGGTAGACAATTTCTTCCGTCGCCCGCTGCAGCTCTTCCAGAATTGGCAAAGCATATTTCCGCACCTGCATGTCGATGCGGGCCACAAAACCAAGTTCGAGCACACGCAAACCTAGGTGATATTTCTTAGTTCGCTCATCTTGCCGCAAGTAGCCGCAGTCAACCATGGTCTTGAGCAAAGATGCAATTGTGCTTTTTGGTATGTTCAACTCCTTGGCTAGTTCAGAAACACCCCAGTCAACTTGTGTTTCCCGAAAGCGATCCAGGATGTCGAAAGCTTTTTCCAAAGACTTTATGCGTTTCATAAACAGACTCTTTTCCCTTCTTTACTGTTCTTTGTTCGACAGTGTCGAACGATGTACAACTTATCTTTGGCATAACTATACAACCCCACCTTACAAATTCCTTCTTTTTTTACGAAAATCTTTTTGTTTAAAATAAAAAATGTGTTTTGATTAGATTCTAGTCAAGTATTTGTTGCATTCATCACAATAGCAGGCTGGGAAGGCTTATAAAGCCTAAACCAATTTATGGGCAAAAAAAGAACCACCCAAAACCAGGTGGTCTAGTTAAAATATTTTGCTAGTGCATCAAGATAGAGATAAACCCGCCCTTCCGTTCATACCCGGTCTCCCACAGTTCCTTCAAGTCCAACCAGCGATACCCGCCATAGGTAACCGCCTTAACTAAGGAGTGACTTTTGCGAATTTCGTATCCCGCCAAATTAAACCAATGCCAGTGGAAATCTTTCCAAGCACGGTTGCGATGGAAGAGCAGGAGATAGGGAACTAACATGCCGGAATCGATCTGGGCTAAGATAAGCTCCCTGGCCTCTTTCCAGGGGGCAGTTCCCGGAACTTCCACCAATTCAAGGAAACTCACGCCCCGGTCTTCCCAAAACTTGCGGATCCCTGAACTGTAGAGCTGCAGGGTGTCAATGCCCCCAAGGCGCGGCCTAAGGTAGGGCTTCACTATCTTGGACAAGGCAATATAGTCGTTTCTGGTTAGCTGATCGGCAGCAAAGGGGTACAGCGCCAAGAGTCCTTTTTCCCTGGCCAGGTAGATGCAAAGATCGCAGGCAGTTACCGCTGCACAGCCCCCAAAATACATGGCCTTATCCCTAAACCAGTGCTGGTTCCAGCCCAGTCCCCCGTCAACGGTGAAGTAGTTCAGCTCCTTTTTCATAATGGTCACCTCACTGCGTGCCCCTTCTGGCTGGCTGCTGCCGTGAAGGAACTTGAATTTCTGGTTAGTTCTCTACACTATTTGCCAACCCTTCTCTTGGTGACGGGTCTTATTACTATTTTCCAGGCGGGTCCCAGACCGGCCTTTCCATGAAACCAAACCCGGGAAAGAGCTCTCCTAGAATGATAAGCTGTTCGTCTTCGGAAAGCACGCTGCTCTCAGAGTAGATTGAGAAAAGGGGGCCGTTGGCCAGCATTTCAATCCTGTTAAGTCCAACAATGCTGATTGTGCTTCCCCCCATGCGTTCCCTATAGAATCCCGGGGCAAAGGAAACGCTTATATAGTGCAACGCCTCGCCGTCAGAAAGTTCCAGAACGAAATCCAGGGGCTCGCGATCTGAATTCTCCTTGTGCAAAGCGAACTTCTCTTTGATTTCCTGCGGATATTCCACTTGGTAAATCCCGGTTACAGTAAAACCGGCGGGCTCTTTGGCAGAGTTCAAGCGAATCCAGGGGTTCAGCCGGACAAATTCTTCCTTAGTGACTGGTTCGCGGGGTAACGAAACATAATCAATGAATTCTTGTTCCCCAAGCAGATTCAGCAAGGGATCCCGGCCCAGTGCTTCCAAGTTCTTTATTTCCCGAGCCCCGGTTAGGCTTAAGAGAATCTCTGCGAGCTCCTGCCCAGCCAAGTTACTGGCCTGCACCTCGATTGTGGCCGGCTGCCCTGCTAACACAACTATCGTAGCACCTGAGGGCAGTACAACAACTTCCCAATAGGAGTCTCTTGTCACAACAATCTCTTCGTCTGCTGCAGCGAACACCTCGATAATAAAAGCTTCAAAACCATCAGACACCCAAAGCCAATAGGCACCTACCGGAAGATCGGGGTAGTTTTCCTTAAAAAAGGGGTTTTCCCTATGCCAGAACGAGGTTGCTTCAGAGTAGGCTACAACCCCATAGCCCTCCGGCAGGGGCAAATTATCCAGGTTAAGCCAGGGCAAAAGCTCGGCGAAGGCTTCCTTAGACAAAGGTTTGTGCTCCAGATCCATGCGAATTGGTATGCTGTGGGCATCGAGGGTAGAAAAATCCGGCTCAAAATCTACTGCCACCGCCTCGAAGCCTTGGATCAGGTTTCCGGCCTGGTCATAGGTATATTTATTGAGCACCAGCCCGGTTTCCTGATCGATCAGGTACTTTTCTCGCAAGCTGTCGCTTAGCTTATGGATAAGCTCTACTGCCAGAGACCTGCGCCCTAGGATTTCTTCCGTCCCTACAATTCTGACCTCATAGTTGGCATAAAACAGTGCCAAGTCGGTTTCAGGCATCCAGGTTTCTTGCATGGCAAAGGTATAGGTCTGCCCAGGAACCTCTGTCTTGGTGATGGTCAAATCTCCCTGGGAGTAAACTTTCACCATGATCTCGGATAGATCCATCATATCCGACTGCTGCCCTGCCGGCTGGAGAACCCGGGCCTTAATGTAGTAATCTCCCACCTCCTGGTTTAAAAAGGGGGCGGCCACATCGAGCTGGGCCCAGGCAGTACCGGTCAAAGACAGGACGAGCAACACCGTAAAGCTTAGCCAGAACTTCGTCCTTCTCATAGATACTCACTGCCCTTCTTTATTCTTATTGCGTCTAGACTCCCATAGGGGCTGGAATAGGGGGAAAAAGTACGGGGATATGCCCTAATCACAGGGACTGGTTCTTCAAAAGGCGGATCCAGGCCTGGCGACTCCGCCCCAGGCAGGGCCAAAACAAGCACCAGGATCAATCCTAGAACAGCCGGAAGCAAGGCCATATTTCTGCCCTTGCCTCTAGGCAGTAAAATCTCTTCCATCACTCCGTTTTGCACATCAACAGGGATGGCTGCACTTTTGGCCTGTGCAAACTTTTCTTGCGCAAACTTATGTCGCCGCTCTCTATCCACTTTCTTCCCTCCCCGCCGCAGATTCCTGCATAAGTGATTTTCGCAAACGCTTGAGACCCCGGTTGAGCCGGGACTTGGCGGTTCCCTCTGGAATGCCCAGCACTGCCGGTGAAAAACAGACTGCAGCGAAACTGTCAAAACCCTTTGGAGATGATATTTGCGACAAAGATTGGCTGCAATGGCCAGGAGCCAGTTGCGCATGGATCGTTCCGGCTTATAGCCTGCTAGATATTTATAAGCCCTGACAAAGGTCTATTGGGTAACATCTTCGGCCTGATGGAGATCGCCAAGGTGAAAGTAGGCCAGTTTTGCAATGGACTGCTGATAGCGCTGGACTAAATAGCGAAAATATTCAGTCTTGCCGGCTAGCACCTCTGCAACGATTTGCTGATCTGTGATCCTGACCACCTGCCTTCCTGCCCTCACTATGTATACCTCAATTTTTCAGAAACAGTTCGCTGGTTTTCAATAAAAAAGGATCCTTCCCGTTCGACGGGGAGAATCCCGTCTGACGCAAACGAGTGCGCCTAATTTACCTCAGTGTATTGCATGTAAAAACCTGCAATCTGATCCATAATCTCTTCGTCCAGGGCATAGAGGAGACCCTTGTCGAGATGTTTCTCCAGATAATCTGCTCTGATTTCCGGCGTAAACTCCTGATCTAAAGTTTGCAGGTAAGCAGCAAAACGATCATTAAATTCTGCCCGGTAGTCCCTGGTGCTGTCAGCATGCCACACCCAGTTATGGCCCCGCTCCTTAAACTCGACAAACTGGAACCGGGGATTGTCGGCATATTTTTCTAAATACAGGTTATAGCCCACTTCCATAGGGACGGTGTTATCATTGGTGCTATGGATAACCATCACTCCGGCATTTGTGCTTTCAAATCCTGCCAGGCTGCTCAATCTGGCATAGGAGCCGAATTTTAGCCATTCATAGAAAGATAAAAAGGGCAAAAGCACATTGATGGAGCTGCCTGCAATTTTTCGTCCCACCTCTGCAATCATATCCAGGGGCCGATTAAACCCGGCCACTATAACCGCGGCCTTTACATCGGGATGGAGGCTCAGTACACTTCCAGTCGAGTAGCCGCCCC
The DNA here is from genome assembly GCA_012520315.1 of Bacillota bacterium. Taxonomy (GTDB): domain Bacteria; phylum Bacillota; class Limnochordia; order Darwinibacteriales; family Darwinibacteriaceae; genus UBA5420. The sequence continues at coordinate 4,675 of JAAYOM010000081.1, forward strand.
AGCTGTGTCCAAAGAGCATGATGGGCAGGTCGGCAAATTCAGGACTGTCTTTAACAAAGCGAATAGCATAATCCAGATCAATTAGACCCTGGGGCAGGCCCCTGACCGACTTGCCCTCACTTTCGTCGTTGCCGGTGGCATCATAAGCAAAGACCAGAAAGCCCCGGCCGGCCAAGTAATCTGCTACATCTAGATAGGAGTTATGTCCGCCGCCCCCAAGGCCGTGGGCTATGATCACAACCCCACTAGGATCGGGCCCTTCCTTGCAATATTTATAGCCAACAAGCTCTTGGCCCCGCTGGGAAGTAAAGGTGTATCTTGTTCTTTGCAGGCTTGGGAACTCATTTAAACTGCGGCTTAAAGGCAAATAGGTTTCATGCCTCTGGCCAAAGTTCTGCTCATAAACAACCACAGCCATGCCGAAGGGGAATAGCACAAGAAAGATCAGGATAATTGGCACCAGAATTTTTATCATGTTAGGGTCTCCTTTACCGCGGGGATGTACAGTGGGAAGGACATGCACCCTTCCCTGCCTTCCCCATGATTCTATGGCAAAGTCTGCCTATCCTGCTTAATTAAAAGACGACTTTATCCAGTTCAATCCCGGCCACTCCGATTACCTTATCTGCGCCTCCATAGTAAACATACAAGAAGTCATCCTTAATCACTTGCCCGCAGCTAAACACGACATTAGGCACATGCCCTGTCCTTTCCCAGTCCAGTTCAGGTTCTAAAATGGGCTGAGGCAAACGCCTCACTACTTTGGTCGGATCCTCCCCATCTAAAAGCGCCGCACCTAAGCGGTAAACCTTCCGGTTATCTACAGCATGATAAAGCATAAGGAAGCCTTGGCGAACCCGGATGGGCTGACCGGCGATACCGATCTTGTTTTCTTCCCAGCCGCCAGGGATAGTTTTCATAACAATCCTATGATCGTCCCAAGTGTTTAAGTCACTGGAAAAGGCCGCCCAAATATGGGGCATCCTGCGGTGGAAAAGCATGTATTTGCCGTCAACCAGTTCTTCTAACAGCCCTGCGTCCTTATTGGGCTCATCCAGAATCACCCCGTGGCGCTGCCAGGTCTCTAAATCCTGCGATGAGGCCAGAGAGATTTTGTGATCATCCCAGGTTCTGCCGCCAAAGGCAGTGTAGAGCATATAGAATGTATCGCCGATTTTGCTGATCCGGGGATCTTCAACCCCCCAGGCCTCCTGCTCCCCTTCCGCTGTAAAAATGGGTTCAGCTTCCCGGGTGAAATTGATTCCATCCTCACTCACCCCATAGCCAAAAGAGGAGATAAACCTTTTATTTGCCTTTGGTTCCAGGTCAGACAAGGCGGAAAAGTCTCGATCAGAAGCCCGGTAAATCATATGGACTCTGCCTTGATGGAATGTTACACCGCAGTTAAATACAGCCTCCCTCTCCCAGCTGTGTTCTGCAATTGGTTCTAAAATCGGCTCTTGAGATAATCGACGTAGTTTGAACATAGTTGCCTCCTATTATTTCCGCACAGCCTGAACTGAATCGCGTATGACCAGCTCCGTGCTTAAAGTAATCCGCAGAGGGACATCGGCATCTTGGCCGCTCATCAGTTCATGCAGCCTCCGGGCGGCCATAGCCCCCATACGGCGCTTATGAATATGAATAGTAGTCAAGGGCGGGTTGACAAATTCGCTCAGTTTGACATTATCAAACCCGACTAAAGAGAGATCCACAGGCACCTTAATGCCCGCTCTGGCACAGGCCTGCAGCACACCCAAGGCAGTGCTGTCATTATCAGTGATCACGGCGGTTACCGGAAGTCCGCGCTCGATCAGAGCGGCCATTCCCTCCCGGCCCTTGTCAACCTGGGGACCGGACTCAGCATGGATCCAGCCCCATTCATGCCTGCGGGCAATACCGTTTTCCCGCAAGGCAGCCCGGTAGCCATCGTAGCGTTCCTGCAGCGAGCGATGGGAGAGGGGTCCTCCGATAAAGCCAATGCGCTCGTGGCCCTGGCTGACCAAATAGTTCACCAGGCGCATAATTCCGCCCCGATTATCTGTGACCACGCAATCTACAGGCAGATCCGGCAGCCAGTTATCCACTAGGACAACAGGGATGTCTAGGGCTTTAGCCTGCTCCACAACACTGGCATAGACATCTGCCCCTACTAGGATCAGCCCGTCCAGCTGTCCGCTCTTGTGCAATTCCCACAGATTCGTATCATTTGGGTTGTCAATCGTTTGCAAAAGCACTTTATAGCCATATTTCCGGCACTCGTTTTCCACACCGACCATCACTGTGCCATAAAAGGGATCAGCCGGCAGCGACTGGAGCCTGGCGTTAAAGACGATACAGATGTTGCGTGAGGCTCCGCCGCCTTCAAGGGGCGTAAACTCATAGCCAAGTTCACGGGCTTTTTCCACCACCTGCTGCCGGGTTTGGGGACTGACCCTTCCCTTGCCCGTCAAAGCCCGGGAGACAGTGGTTACCGATACACCAAGTTCTACTGCAATATCCTTGAGGGTAATAGACATATATCCACCTGCCCCTAATTTATCTGTGAAAGGGATCCGAAATTAAGATCCGCCCCGCCTCTGCATCACTTAAGCCTGCATACAGCCAGGCTGTCCCGTCATTTAGCCTGACCAGGCCGCCGCTGAAGATCACATCCTGCAAATCTGGGCGTTTGCTGTCACCGCTGGGAAAATCACCCCGGACACCAATGATCTGCATGGGGCCGGGCACTTGCCGAAGGGGATCAAATTTGAAGGCTACGGCGTAGTAATGCCGATTGCCCGCTTCATCAAAGCGGGCAATATGCCCTAAAACACCTAGGCTGCCATCTGCCAGCACATGCACTTCGTTTGCCCCTCCCCATTCGTCCGGAACAAACTGTTCTAACAGGGCAGCTTGGCTCATCGTTTCAGGATTCAGCTCAGCCAAGCTGCCAAGGTGCAGATAACCTATGGTGCCTCGCCCGCCCACATCTCCCTGGGGACGGGTAAATACCGCTATGGACCCGTCAGGCAGTTCGGCCAGGCGGATATCTTTCATGCCCTCCGGTCCGGTGGCAAAGTGCTCCAGACTAGCCAAATCGGTGCCGCGATAGAACTTCGTTCGCCAGCCTAAGGCACCTTTAAGCGTAGGATGGGGGAAAATTTCTACACCGCCAAAGATAAGTTCCCCTTGGATACGTGTCCAAAAGGGATCCTGCAAACGAAATTGGGGAAGATCGGAATCGAGCTGCCACACCTCTCCCTGCTGCCGGAAAAACATCACCTGGGAATCTTCGGAGCTGCGGGGCTCTACCCGGGCAGGGACAACTAACTCATCCCCATCCCGTAGAGGGGCTGCGATGTTATAGACATCCTGACCTTCTGTTCCGCAAAATCTAAGCTTCTCTGACTTATAGATCTTTCGCTGCTCTGCATAGTGCTCTAAAAGCTGTGCACAGGTCTGTCTCACTTGGCACCTCCGCAAGGTATTTGCGCGTATTGCGCATTTTGTACAAGCACATCATATCATTTAACGATAGTATTATATCTTTCTACAGCAATCTATTTTTCCCTGCCCTAGGCCATCTAGTTTCTATCTAATTGCGCATTTTGTTTTGCATTTGCGCATAACCCGTGCAAACTTCAGCCCGTCTTTCATGGTACCTCCATGCAAAAGCAGTTTTGATGTAACCAATAGTCTATAGGTTTTGCCTGGGAACGCAAGCACGAAAAAAAGGAAGCATTGTCTGGTGCCAGAGTTAAACTCTAGACCGACAAAGCTTCCTGTGTTCAGTGTAAGTGTCAGTTGGCCTTACTTGGGTTCAGTCTTGCTCAGCAAAGCCCCTAAACTGCCGCCAGGATGATAGCGGTGAAAATCGGCAGGCCCAAAACCCTTCAGCTGCGATAATGTAATCGCCAGGGCATCGCCAATTACCAGGGTCAACACTGCACTTGTTGTGGGGGCCAAGTTGAGATGATCCGCCTCCCTTTCATACTTATAGGCAAGGGAAACATCACAGGCCCTAGCAATCGTTGACTCGTGGTTTCTGGTGATGGACATTTTCTTGCAGCCGATCTGTTCCAAAATAGGCAGCATGCCCAGCACTTCGCTTGTTTCGCCGCTGTTGGAAACCAAGATTACTACATCATCTTTGCCAATCATGCCCGAATCACCGTGTACGCCTTCGGTGGCATGGACAAAGAAGGCGGGCGTGCCTGTACTGGCAAAGGAAGCTGCCATTTTCTTGCCGATGATGCCAGACTTGCCCACTCCGGTAATGACCACCTTGCCTTGGCAGCTCTTAAGAAGTTCAATTGCGGCAACATAGTCGTCGTCAATTTGACCGAGCAGGGCCTGCACAGCCTGGGCTTCAACTGTCATAGCTTCTTTTAGCAATTGTTTTACATCCATGTTATTTCCTCCCCAACATAAACTGATCAACTTCACTTCTGGTCGGCAAAGAAGGTATTGCTCCGGGTCTTGTCACCGCCAAAGCACCTACAGCATTAGCAAAGCGTGCAGCTTCCGCCAGAGACTGACCGCGCACAACGGCCAGGGCCAAAGCGCCGTTAAAGGCATCGCCGGCGGCCACTGTATCTACTGCCTGGACAGGAAAGCCCGGCACATACTCTGTGCCTGTTTCCCCGGCAACCAGGGCGCCCTTATCGCCTAAAGTGACCACAACATTTTTGATACCCTTAGCCTGGAGCGCCTGCGCGGCTTTGCCCGCGGTCTTTGCATCCACCACATCAATACCTGATAAGATCTTGGCTTCCGTTTCGTTGGGGGTTAGGTAGGTGACCTTAGCCAGCATTTCATCGGGGAGTTTTTGGGCAGGTGCAGGATTTAAGAGCACCGGCACCTGATGCTTATGGGCCAAATTAACGGCCTCGCACACTACATCCAGATTCATCTCGAGCTGCAGCATGACAATGCCGCTTTGGGCAATGACATCTTCTATTTCCCCAAGCTCCCCCAGGTTATAATTCATGTTAGCCCCAGGCACAACGATAATACGATTATTACCCGCTTCATCAAGGGTAATAGAGCCAATCCCGGTCGCGGCCTCTACATCCCGCAAGACATATGCAGAATCGATAGATTCTTCCTCCAATACGGACAAAAAGGCATCCCCAAAGCCATCTTCCCCTAGTTTGCCCGCCATGGCAACCTTGCCGCCTAAGCGGGCGGCTGCAACCGCCTGGTTCGCACCCTTGCCACCTGGGAACCGGTTAAAGCTCAAACCGATGATGGTCTCGCCTTCTTCAGGCACCCGCGGCGTACGCACCACGAGATCCATCATAAAACTTCCGATCACCAGAATCTCTTGTTGCCTTTCCTTCATCGTGTCACATCCCTGTTCATGAAAACTTGGCTAGGCTGGCAAAGGAGTGTTTGAGCGCTGGATACAGGTTTTTGTACACCCCATGCAGCTCCCCGTAGATTTCCTGCCACTCCTGATTAGGCTCTACAGTACGCTCCACCTTGATCATGGAGTCAGACGCTTCCAATACATTTGCGTAGACGCCTGTGCCTACGCCTGCTAAAATAGCTGCACCCAAAGCCGGTCCTTCATCTATATTCACTGTTTCAAGGCTTAATCCTGTAATGCTGGCAATAATTTCTTGCCAAAGGGGCGAGCGGGCCCCACCGCCAAGCACCCTAAGTGAGCTTCCCTGCCAGCCGGCGGAACGAAGCAGTTCAACCGAATCAGCCAGCCCAAAACCAACGCCTTCAAGAACTGCCCGGATAATTTCACCTTCCCCGTGGGTAGCGCTGAGGCCCACAAAGGAAGCCCTGGCGTTAGCATCTCCATGGGGTGTCCTCTCCCCGCTTAAGTAGGGGAGAAAGACAAGACCGCGGCTACCTGGCAAAACCGCTGAAGCCTTGCGGGTTAAAGCGTCATAGGACTCGCCCCCAAGCTGCCTGCGCAGCCATCTCAGGGACTCTCCCGCCGACAGCATCACACCCATCATATAAAACTCATTGGGCACACAGCTGTTAAACATGTGGACGGTACCGCCTGTAACCAGCCTCGCTTCTTCCAGATGGGCCAAGACTACACCGCTCGTTCCCAGGCTGACCATGCCCCTGCCGGGGGTGACAACCCCGCAGCCAACAGCACCGCAGGCATTGTCGGCGCCGCCGCCTACAACGGGTGTCCCCTCCCTAAGGCCTGTGAGATCTGCTGCTTCCTTCGTGATCCTGCCTGCAACTTCCGCCGAACCGACTAGGGGGGGCAATATTTTTGCAGATAGACCAAGGCTTTTTAAGACGGGCTCAGACCAGACTTGCCTGCGCACATTCAGCATCAACATACCAGCTGCATCGGAAACTTCCATCGCCAGGCTGCCACTTAGGCGAAAGCGCACATAGTCCTTAGGCAGCACCAGATGGCGCAGCTGCTCGTAATTCCAAGGCTCATTGTTTCTCAGCCACAAAAGCTTGGGCAAAGTAAATCCTTCTAAAACGGGATTGCACACCTCTTCAAACAAAACTTCAGAATCAACAGTCTCTTCAATCTGACGGCACTCAGCACTCGTCCGCACATCGTTCCACAGGATAGCAGGCCTGATCACCTGGTAATTTCGGTCTAGGAAGATGGAGCTGTGCATCTGCCCAGAGAGGCCGATGCCCCGCACCGACTCCGGTACAACTCTATACTCCCTTAATACCCGGCGGATCCCTTCTACACTGGCCATCCACATATCTGAAGGTTCCTGTTCAGACCAGCCTGGGCGGGGCGAGGTAAGGGGATACTCCACATTGACACTGCCCACTACTTCGCCAGTTGCCTGCAGGAGTAAGGCTTTCACCGCTGAAGTGCCAATATCAAGTCCTAATAGGTATTCCACACTTCAACCTCCACTCTAAGCCTGTAGGATATGGCGATTTAAAATAGATTCCAAAAGCTCCTGGCGACCAGAGGGAAGCGTAATCTGATCATGTTCTAAGGCATAGGCGCCAAGCTCTTTTAGACCGACCTGTCCTTTTACGATCTGCTCGCCGACACCCGAAGTATAGCTGGCATAGCGCTCTGCAATAAACTCTTCCAGTTCACCCGATAGCAAAAGGCTGTGGGCAGCTTCCAAACCCCGGGCAAAGGCATCCATACCTGCAATATGGGCATAGAACAGGTCTACAGCTTCATGGGATCCCCTGCGCACTTTAGCATCAAAGTTGAGGCCGCCTGGGGCCAAACCGCCGTTTTGCAGAATTTCATACATGGCCAAAGTGGTGGTATAGATGTTAGTGGGGAACTGATCCGTATCCCAGCCAAGCAGTTTATCTCCCTGATTCGCATCCACACTGCCTAAAACTCCGTTAATTCTGGCCAAACGCAGTTCGTGCTGGAAGGTGTGGCCGGCTAAAGTGGCATGGTTGGCCTCAATATTGATTTTAAAGTGCTGATCAAGATCATAGGTCTTTAAAAAGCCCACTACAGTTGCCACATCAAAGTCATACTGATGTTTTGTAGGCTCCTTAGGCTTAGGCTCAATCAAAAACTGGCCAGTAAAGCCGATCTCTTGAGCATAATCCACTGCCATGTGCAAAAACCGGGCCAAATTGTCCAGTTCCAGTTTTAAATCTGTGTTAAGCAGCGTCTCATAGCCTTCCCGTCCTCCCCAGAACACATAGTTTTCGCCGCCTAATTCCTTGGTGATCTCCAAGGCCTTCTTTACCCTCGCTGCGGCATAGGCAAAAACATCAGCACTGGGAGAAGTGGCGGCACCATGCATAAAGCGGGGATGAGAGAACAGATTCGCTGTACCCCACAATAGCTTCTTCCCCGTTTTAGCCATGAGATCTTTCAAAGTTTCAGCGATCTGATCAAGATTGGCTAAGGTCTCCTTTAATGTGGCACCTTCCGGGGCTGCATCGACATCGTGAAAACAGTAGTAGGGAATCTGCATCTTCTCCATAAACTCAAAGGCAGCACAGGCACGGGCCTTGGCTGCTTCCATGGGGTCAGAGAACTGCTCCCAGGGGCGCTGAATCGAAGCTGAACCAAACATATCTACGCCCTGACCGGTAAGGGTGTGCCAGTAAGCCATGGAAAAGCGCAGATGTTCCTCCATTGTCTTATCCCCAACTACTTTTTGGGGGTCGTAGTAGCTAAATGCCAGTGGATTGCCTGATTTAGGACCTTCATATACGATCTTATCTATTTCTGGGAAATATACAGTCATAGCTTCCTTCCTTTACACTTATTTCCTGACCTGTTTTAAAAACTTCTCAACATCACTGCGGCAGGGGGCAGCGATTGATGTACCCACCTTAGTCACAGATAAAGCCGCGGCGGCTGCAGCAAACCGACAGGCTTCAGCAAGGGGCAGCTTTTCCCCCAAGGCAACTGCCAGGGCACCGTTGAAGGCATCGCCTGCCCCTGTAGTATCAACGGCATCAACTGCAAAGGCAGGAATGTGCACAGTTTCGTCCTTGGTAACTGCCAGAGCTCCCAGGCCGCCGAGGGTGATCACAACAGCCCTAGGCCCCCTAGCTAAAAGATGTTTGGCCGCCTGTTCAGCGCTGGCCAGATCTGCGATTTCAATTCCGGTAATAATTTGGGCCTCGTCCTCATTTGGCGTGAGGACATCCACATTCGCTAATAATTCATCAGGAAGCGGCCGTCCGGGGGCAGGGTCTAAAATAACGGGGGTATTTGCTTCCTGCGCCAGCCTGGCGGCATACTCCACCGTCTCCAGGGGTATCTCCAGCTGCATCACAACATAATCGGCCTCTGCAATCCGCTCTTTGGCCTGCTTGACATCGTCCTTATTCAGGAAGTCATTGGAACCTGGTGCAACTACGATCATGTTTTCCCCGCTGCCATCGTCTACAATAATCAAGGCAATCCCGGTGGATACACCTTCCACACGCTTGACACCATCTGTCCCCACTCCCGCTTCGACCAGGGCGTTATAAGCCATGTCGCCAAATTCGTCTCTGCCTAGTGCTGCAACGATCCCGACCTCGGCCCCAAGCTTGGCGGCGGCAATAGCCTGGTTGGAGCCTTTTCCGCCCGCCCCCATATGAAAGGGTCCGCCCATCACTGTCTGGCCCGGTTTGGGAAGATGGGGGCTTTTTGACATCAAATCCACCACGAAGCTGCCGATCACACAGATAATCGGTTTTCGATTCTGCATGCCCCAGCCTCCTTTCTCTGCAAGTTAGAAATGTGGCCCCTACAAGCAGGGGCCACTGTGTAATTTAACGATTAGCCAGCCAGTTTACGAGCTGACTCCAAAAATGGGGATAGCTTGCCCACTCCGTAAAGGAGAGGGTTCCCCAATGGGGAGAACAGTCGCTGGCAAAGGCGGCCGTCCGGCCCTGGCCAAAACTGCCCACCGTCAAGAAGGCATCCTCTTCCAAACTGAGGAGAACTTCTGCCCCAGGCTTGGCCGAAAGCTTGTTATAACCTAGGAAGGTTGGCCACTCACTTGGAATGTCCGAGAGAATCGGATGCTCCCCAGCTTCTACTTTAGGTGTACAGCCTTCCGGCTTTTCCATCCGGTCATCATAACTTAAAATGTTAACCGGCAAAATGTCGTCGATCGGTGTGTGGATATAATGGGCCCTGCCTTCAAAACCGGCAAAAGACATATAGCCGCCTACCATCAAAAAGCCGCCGCCCTGATTGACGAATTCTTTAATTGCCGCCAGGGGATTGCCTCTGACCTGGCCGCCGATTAAGACATCGGGCGGCAAAAGTAAAGTGTCGGATCCAATATCGCTCAAAATGACCACATCATAGTCTTTCAGCCCCTCAATTGTCCTGGGGAACTGCTCAATTGCCTCATGGTTCCGCAAGTAGGTCACACTGTGGCCCATCTGTTCCAGCGCATCGATGAGGGGTTTGCCGCCCTCGCCATAGCCGCCGATATTGTAGGCATTAAAGCCCTTGGTGTTAATGCTGTAACTCATCCATGATTCACCAGCAAAAAGTATCTTCGCCACTTTCATTCCCTCTTTCCTCTTGTAGTTTTCTAGTTCCCCAGAGGGGTCAAGCTCCCTACTCCACCTTAGCCCTCCTGTGATTTAAGGTTACCGTAATCACAATAATTGCCCCAATAATGCCCTGCTGGATATAGGGGTTGATCAGCATCAGGTTCATCAGGTTGTTGATCATGGCAATGATCACTGTTCCCAAGATAGTGCCAGAGACTGTACCCCGTCCGCCGGCAAAACTGGTTCCGCCAATTACGACAGAAGCAATGGATTGTACATTGTCATTGGCATTGACATAGGGGCCGCCCATATCCATCCTGGAAGTAATCACAATGGCTGCAATAGCAGCGCAAATGCCGGAAAAGGCATAGCCCAAAAGCTTCACTCTCTGCACATTAATACCCGAGAGGTGGGCCGACTGTTCATTGCCGCCAACCGCATAGACGCCCCGGCCGTAGACTGTGCGGGTAATCAGGAAAATCCCCAATAGACCAACGCAAATCCAAATAACCACCTGAATGCCGAGGCCGCCAATTGTGTCACGTCCAAAAACCAAAAGCTCCTTCGACAGGCCGTAGATGGGCCTGGATTGTGTCATCAGCGTAGCTAATCCCCGGCAAATGCTGGCCATGGCCAAAGTGGCAATAAAAGGAGGTACTTTAGCTCTGGTAATGATCGTTCCGCTAAATAAACCGCCTAAGGCACCAACCAAGAGGCCTGCCAGCAGGGGCAAAATTAGGCCGAATCCATTCACGTTGAGATAGGCTACCACCATGGACACCAGGGCCATCATGGAACCCTGTGACAAATCCACACCGGCCAGCAAAATGACCACAGTCTGCCCAACTGCCATGATGCCGATGGTTGCATATTGGCGCAACATATTGTGAATGTTCGACGGGCTGAGGAATACACCTTTTGATAACACCGTCGAAACAATAACAAGCACTACGAACATAACCAATCGAGGATTCTGAGCAAGGGCACTCGGAATCTTCGCTTTAACCCTTTCTTGTACAGTGGATGAACTATTCATCACTATCCTCCCCTTCATATGCTGCCTGACACTTACCTAGGACTTCCTCATTGTTCGTACTCCAACAGCGATAATGATTAGCAAACCAATCGCAACAGGTTGCACGAAGGGTGAAACACCCATTAAGTTCAGGATGTTCTTGACAATTGCCACAATCAAAAAGCCCAGCAAGGTATTGGTTACCACTCCCTCGCCGCCAAAGAAGCTTGCACCGCCGATAATGGCTGCGGTGATTGCCTCAGTTTCGTAGTCCACTGCACCGTCCGGCAGGCCCAAAGTCACATAGGATGTGTAGTACAAGCCTGCAATGCCTGCCATTAGGCCGGAGATGGCGTAGGCTGCGACTGTAATGCGGTCGATGTTAATACCTGTCAGCCTGGCTGCCTCTGAGTTGCTGCCGACTGAATAGATGGATCGTCCCAAAGTGGTGTACTTTAAGAAGAACCAGGTGAACAAATAGATGGCCACCAACAGAAACGCCACGAGGGGAATCCCTCCAACTGTAGTGTTGGCAAGATTTGAGTAGCTGCGGGGCACTCCGTACACCGGCTGCCCGTTCCCGATCACTAATGCAATTGAACGTACAATGCCCATGGTGCTTAAGGTCAGCACAAAGGAAGGCATTTTGGTTTTGGTTAACAGCACCCCGTTTAGGATACCGATTGTAACGGTGGCTAAAATAGAAGCCACGATAGCCAAGGTGAGACTGATCGGCGCCAGTGTTGCCATGAGTACCGATGTCAAGGCCACCTGGGAGCCCACTGACAGGTCGATTTCACCTGCTATTAAAATAACTGTCATGCCGCTGGCTAAAATGCCGAAGGTAGCTGCCCCCACAATAATGTTCCGCATGTTTTGGACGGAGAAGAATAAGGGCGAAATCAGCGCTCCAATGAGCATTACGGCAGCAAAGACTAAGAGCAGTACGATGTTGCTGGAAAAACTGCGTCCAGCTTTGTGCTTGATCTGTATCTGATTCTGTAACAACTTCTATCCCCCCTAACTGGATGCCGCTTCCCGAAGCTCCTGTGGAATGGCGTGTTCCAAAATTTGCTCCTGCGTCGCCTCGCCGGCCCTAAACTCTTTTCTAATTCTCGAGTTTGACATAACGAGAATCCGGTCTGACAAAGCCATCAGCTCCGGCAGTTCTGAAGACACAAGGATAATGGATTTACCGTTCCGCACAAGTTCGGCCATGAACTTATAAAACTCCAGCTTGCTGCCGACATCAATACCCCGGGTCGGCTCGTCCAAGAGAAGGATCTGGGATTCTGAAGCCAGCCATTTCGCCAAAACCGTCTTCTGCTGATTGCCGCCGCTTAGGGTAACCACTTCCTGCCGGAGAGAGTGGCAGCGAATCTTCACATAGTTGGCCAGTTCCACAGCTTTCTTAAAAATCGTTGGGAAATGCACTAGGAACTTGAACTCCTTCTTGGCCAAAACCCCTAAGGAGATATTCTCTTCGATACTGCGGCAGAGAACTGCCCCTTCAGTTTTCCGATCTTCAGGGACAAATCCTAAGCCTTTGGCAATGGCATCGCGGGGCGAGTTAAAACGGCACTCTTCGCCAAAAATGGTCAGGGTTCCCGAGTTGAGGCGGTACTCTCCGAAAATGCTTTTCAGAAGTTCGGTGCGGCCCGCACCTACAAGTCCGGCCAGGCCCAGGATTTCCCCTTCCCGCAGCTCGAAGCTGGCCTCTTTCACCATACCTTCTACCGAAAGATTCTTCGCTTCGAGAACCACATCGCCGATTGCTACTTTTTCTTTATAAAACTGCTCGTCGATCTCCCGGCCCACCATCCATTGGATCATTTTTTCCATGGTCACATCTTCGATATCTTTTGTGACAATGTTTTCCCCATCCCTCAGGACGGTGACGATGTCGCCAATTTCAAATACTTCAATGAGGCGATGGGTGATATAAACAATGGCCACACCCTGTTTCTTCAATTCGGCAATAATGCCAAAGAGGCGCTCCAGCTCACTGCCGGTCAAAACCGCAGAGGGCTCGTCCATGATCAGAACTTTAGAATCCTGGGAGAGCGCTTTGACAATAGCCACAATCTGCTGCTCGGCCACGGTCAGATCTCTAATCAGGCTGTAGGGACTGATTTCAACGTGGAACATCTGCAAAAGCTCGGCAGCCTTGCGATTCATCTTCGGCCAGTCTACCAGCCCAAGTTTGGTTTTTGGAACATCTTCCATAAAAATATTCTCGGCAACAGAGAGAGTTGGCAAAAGGTCAAGCTCCTGGTAAATGGCGCGTATACCAAGCTCCCGGCCGTCCAGGGGACTTGTGAGCACCTGGGGAGTTCCGTTCACCAACATTTCCCCTGAAGTCATAGTGTGTGCCCCGGTCATGATTTTGATCAGCGTGGATTTTCCTGCACCATTCTCGCCAACGAGACAATGCACCTCACCGGCCCGCAGTGCCAGATCCACCTCTTTTAAAGCCCTAACCCCGGGAAAGCTCTTTGTAATCTTCTTCATCTCGAGAATAGTCTTGCCCTCACGCATAGCACATACGTCCTCTCAAGCTTAATTTCATCTCCTCTTACGACCTTTGGCCCCAGTTCCAAATCAACAGTGCATAGGTTAAGATAAAGTCCAGATACTCTTGGACAGCCACCGATTCATTCACAGTATGGCAGTCTTCCATCCGCCCCGGCCCGCACACAATAGTAGGCATGTTCCCGATATTCTTCATCAGACGTGCATCGTTGGCTGCTTGGCTTCCGGCGATTTCAAACTCTGAGCCAAAGGCCTGTTCAGCCGAGGTTTTGGCAATTTTGACAAGGTCATGCTCTACATCCTGCTGGAAACCTAGGCCTTGCTGATAGATGCTGATTGTGGGCGGGTTTTCACGCAGCCATGCATCGCCCCGTGAGCGCAGCAAAAGCGCATCTTCCACTTGCTTAATGACCTCTTCGTGCTCCATTAGGCCTGGAACATAGTGCAGGCAGAACTTAAAGGTGCAGTGGTTGGGAACATCATTGCCGGCTGTTCCTCCTTCGATCACACCGATATTGAGGGTTGGAGGGGGCAGCATCTTATGGCGGTAGATCATCATCCACCTGTTTTCCAGCTGATGCAGGGCATCAATTAGGAAAATTGCCTTTTCAATGGCATTGACACCATCCCATTTAGTGGCGGAATGGAGAGAAATGCCGGTTACGTTCACTTCGAAGAAGAGAAAGCCCATATGCGCTACAATAACTTCTTGGTCGGTGGGCTCGCAGACAACTGTAGCATCAGCCTTGCGTCCATTGAGGAGTGAGACTAGGGTTCCGTTGCCGCCCCCTTCTTCGTCCACAACGGACAGTAGGGTAACATCGCCAGGAAGCTCAACGCCGGCGTCCAAGAGGAGCTTAACCCCCAAGACACTTGCCATCAGTCCTGCCTTCATATCTGCCACGCCCCGGGCGTAGACCCTTCCATTGCGAATCTCCGGCTTAAAGGGGTCGCTTGCCCAAAGACTGAGATCCCCTGGGGGCATTACGTCGACGTGGCCGTTAAACATCAGCGTAGGTCCGTTGCCGCCTTTAAACTCAGCAACGAGATTGTAACGGTCATCATAATTGTGGCCCGGATTGCCTTCGCTGTAGAGTTCGATTCCCTTTTGGACAACTTCTTCGGTAAGCTGCTCTCTGGTTACATTAGCGCCCATGCCCTCCATGAGCTGCTCTAGATAGTCCTGTCCGTTTTTCTCCAGTCCGCCTTCAATGCCATGCCCGATAACCCGTGTATCCCGTGACAGCAGCTCAAATAAGTGCTTGATATACTCATCTTTCCGGCTTTCCAACACAGCACGCAATTTATCTCTCATGGATATACCTCCATTTACTATTTATTGGCCTGATTCCATTCATTTAAGATACTTGCCTTCGGCCGCGTCAGCAGAAGGGCAAGGGCAAGCCCGGCCGTGAGCACGGTTATTAAGATCTTCATCGTCGTTTGAAAGATCTCAGACTCCTGGACTGCCACTTGGGGCTGAAAGTCCCAGGTGACTTCATAGACATTACGCCCGTTATCAAAGACCAGCTTCATCCAATTGGCGGCAGAGTCCAGGAATTGATAGCCTGCCGTCGGGAAACTGGCGTTGTAGTCCACCTGATAGAAGTTCCCCCTGCTGTAGGAGGTTTTGAGCTGGGGTACCGAACCCTGATAATCGGTGAGAATATACTCCTCGCCCCGATCGTTTTTCAGTGTGATTTTCCAGTCGGCCAGATTCAGTCGTTCAGTATTAGAATCATGAGACAACTTAATAATAAAGGGGGTGCCAACTGCATAGGCTGCCGCCTGCTCAGCCACAAAATCGGCCAATGTCTCCTCAGAAACAGTGCCAGCCATCACCTCCGACGCCAAGACCAGGCGCGGGTCAAGATATACCACCTCAAGCTGCAGATTATTGTTCAAAGGCAGCCTGCGGGTCCAATCAACAACTAAACCATAGTAATTTGTTGCCAAATCCTCAGTCCCAAGCTCACCAAAGTCAGTGAGGGGGGTCAGAACTTGTGGTTCTTCACTTGCTAAGCCCAGTGAACAAACTAGGGCAAGAAAAGTGATCATAACGCCGATTCTAACAAAGTGCGTATTCACTATAGCTATCTCTCCTCCCCATATTTCCTCCCGCAGGAACTTAGAGAATGGGGGGCCGCTTGCTGGCGACCCCCCAAGATCATTTGCCTGGGAATACTAGTAGAACAGGTCTTCCGCGAGCATTCTGTTATAGTAGTTCCGTGTAAAGTTCGCACCTTCATCAGTAGTCATGTGATAGAGATTGGAGTCTAGCATTTGAACCGGTTCAACTTCTTCCCCTGCCAGGTAGGCCAGGATGGCTTTGATAGCCGCTTCGCCAAAGTGGGGAGCATAGTCGGAAACTGCTAAGTGCTCGCCGTTAACAACGGTCTCAATAGCAGCCCTTTGGCCGTCAACTGTAACCAAACGGCCGATCAGTTCGGTTCTGCCGGCTGCCTTAATGGCCTGCAGGGCACCGAGGCCCATCTCATCGCTGTGGGTGTAGACAATGTCAATGGTACCGGCTGGGAAACGCTCCAAGTAGTTTTCCATAACCTTGGTTCCTTCTACTCTGTAGCCATGTCCGCTTTGGGTGGCAATGATCTGAATGTCAGGATATTGCTCAAGCGCTTCTCTAAAGCCGTTGTATCTTTCGATGGTTGCAGAGGAACCTACCGCCTCTTGAATTTCTACGATATTTCCTTTATACTCGCCATAGGTTTCGTAGAGATAGTTAGCTACGAACTCGCCTAGTTCACGGGCAAGTTTGGTGTTGTCCTTGCCGATAAATGAAATATACATGCCTGTACCCGGCTCAGAATCAATGCTGCGGTCAATTGTGACTAGGGGGATGCCTGCCTCATCGCACATCTCTTTAACCGGATCGAGCGCTGTGGCTTGGAATGGGGACATAATCAGGGCATCCGGCTCTTGCAGGAGCAGATCGCGGACTTTCGTCAGCTGGATGGCAGCGTCTGCTTCTGCCTCGTTCCAAATCAGGTCAACACCTAGTACTTCTGCCCAATAGACAATGTCATTGGTCATGGCAATACGCCAAGGGTGGTTCATAGCAACCTGGGAGAAAGCAATCAAAGGCCTGTCGGATGCAAAACCAGCGGCCGACATGAAGGAAACAAGCAACAGAACTAGCAATACGGCTGAAATTCTACGCATTTATACTCCTCCTTGTTATGTTCAAGAATTAGATAGTGGTTTTTACTCTGCCAAGTGTACAACAGCGACTGTGCCAATCAACTCTCCCTGTTACCGAACACCTCCTTTGCGTATTTAAGAATACCTTGGGGAACGCAACATTTGAAACGGTTTAATTGTTTCGTAAATATTCCTTCAACAAATTTTAGTAAATACCTGCTAGAAATAATGTTTTTTTACTTCGTCAGCTCTGATCCTTATATTGCTGCAACTGGTGCTGGATCTCAACTGCTTCTGCGCGCCCCAAGGTAAAATTGATTGATACATTTAGCGCAATGTAAAGATCGTCTCTTTGTCGAGGAGAAACGGCCTGTAGTAGCCGAGCAGATCAGACATGGGCAGGATTTCTTCCTTCAGCTTAATGCCTAAGACCTTGTCAATATATTCCCTGCGCCGCTCAAACCTTGCCCAGGCCTCGGGGCTCAACGCCCTGATTTCGTCCCTTAGCTCCTGATCGGCGATTACGATGCCATCTTCGGCATCCGCTCCAAAGAAGGGCGCTTGGGGCGAAATGATCAAGTCAAACTGAATGTAGTTTCCGCTCTGCAGTTTAACACTGGAGCCGGACATAAAGGGAGTTGACACCCATTCGTCCGTGGCAATCAGATGTCCCGGATTAAGCTCCCAGCCATAGTAAGCCTGGGGCAGGCCCTCTTCCACCATGGCATAGATGGGTCCCCCTTCTGCACCGATTCCCACTGATTCCAGCCATTTTACTGCAATGGAAAAATAAGGGATCGCTATGTTCTCAAGCCAATTCTCAGGCACTTCCTGTTCAGAGCGGGCAATATAGGCTCCCCTGCAGTTTAAGGCACCTTCAATGCCGAAGGCAGCAGTCATAAAGTCACCAAGCTCTGCCCGGCGTGCCGATGGACTTGTCAAGCCAAACCTGGCCTTCTCACCCACAGAAACCATCTGGTGGCAGGAAAGGGGCAGGCCCTGATTCTGCATCTTGGCCGCCAGCTCCATTTCGGATACACCGACTTCAACCCCGTTCATTAGATCCAACATCGACTTAGACACAAGGCAGGCTGCGTATTCATAGGCAAGAATCTGCTCTGCCTCCAGGCGGGTGCGGAATCCGTCGACCGGTGACATGAAAAAGTGGGTGACATTCACTACACTTCCTGCATCTCCTACTGCATCTCTCAGGGCTTCTGCCAGGTAGTGGGGGATCTCAAGGGAATCTGCCGGACAGCCGTCCTCTTCCGTAAAATACTTCCAGCCCACTGTGCCGACGGCCATGCCCCTTGCGATACCGGCGTCTTTGATAATCGATTGCAGCGATTGCGTGCCCACTCTCGGCTGGCCGATCAGTCCAAAGCTTGGAAAGTGCACTGCCTCAAGGTCAATGCTTGCATAATCTGCCATACAGAGGTTTTCTGTGCCCAAAAGCACCTTTGGCATTCCAGATGGAGCCACAATGAGGAGGGCTTCCTCAAAGCGCGGGGCAAAGCCGGTAAGGTACGAGAAGTTTGCTCCATGTTCTTTATCTGCATAAATCACTACATAATCCAAGGCGACAGCCTGCATTTTTTCCCGCAGCCGGCCCAGCCTTTGCTGATAAATCTCCTTTCCTACAGTGAAAACTTCCTTGGGAATTTCCACAACTGGTTCTGGTGCACTCCGCAGGTTTACAGTTTTCGTCATTTCCTGTCACATCCTATCTTGGTATATTTTTGCTTGTAGTCATCATCTGGTTGTACTTTGAATTTTAGCAAGGACTAGCGAAACAAATAGTTTGATGCCTGTCTTTAGTATCTCTTCATCGAAAACGAAAGTAGGGGTATGGAGAAGTTTGTCATCGCCGATGCCTAAAAAGAACATGCAGCCAGGTGTTTGTTCCAGGAACAGGCCAAAATCTTCTGCCACCATTGTCGGTTCAGTGAGCACCAGGACTCTATCTTCTCCGAACACTGCCCGGCTGTGTTCTAGTGCCTCTTGGGCCGCACCCTTACTGTTCACAAGGGGCGGACACAAACGCTCGTATGTAAAGGTGCACTTCGTTCCCGTTGCCTGGGCAACACCCTCGAGCTGGATGCGGAATATTTCCGGTATGTGCTCATAGGCATCCCTGCCTGTGGTCCTTACCGTCCCTTCAAAGGTTACCGAATCCCCAATGGTGTTGTAGGCAGTCCCCCCTTGGATCCTGCCTATACTGATAACCGCCGGCTCAGCGGGATTGACCTCCCGGCTGACGATGGTTTGCAGCATCGTAATGCAGTGGGCTGCAGCAACGATAGGATCCTTTGTTAAGTGGGGGTTGGCGCCGTGACCGCCAACGCCTTCGATCTTCACCGAAAACCTATCGGCGCCTGCCATGGCGGTGCCCGGCATAATTCCTATGTGCCCGAAGGGAACCTGGGGCCACAGGTGGAGTGCATAGATCCTGTCTAGAGGCTCCCCTTGTAGTACTTTGGCCTGAATCATCTGCTTTGCCCCCTGCAAAAGCTCTTCTGCAGGCTGAAAGATGAACTTCACACTGCCTGCCAGCTGATCTTGGAGCTGGTTCAGGACAAAGGCTGTTCCTAAGAGAATGGCCATGTGCCCGTCGTGGCCGCAGGCATGCATTACCCCGGGCTTGATCGATTGGAAGGGCAGATTGGTCTTCTCTGCAATCGGGAGGGCGTCGATGTCAGCCCTTAAAGCTATCCGAGGCCCGGGAAAACGCCCCTCTAAATCCCCCACAACTCCTGTGGGAAGGTTCAAATCGCAGATATCCAGACCAAGATCTTCTAAGACCCCCCTAATTAGGGCAGTTGTTTCTTTTTCTTGCAGGCCTAGTTCTGGACGGGCATGAATTTCTCGCCGCAGCTTAACCACTTGGGGCAGATACTGGTCAATGAGCTGTTCTACAAGTGCAAGGGAAATTGGCTCCATCCCGTTCACCTCCATAAACGGCAGCGTTAAACTTAAACCGTTTTAATTTGTTGCCAAAAAGAGAGGATGATGTTATCCCGCATTCTGCGTATCTTTATCATCCATGTGTATGTGTACTAGCCAAATCTCCGACCATGATCCTCCCCATACGGGGCGGTTGAATCACGTACAACTAACTCCGGTTCCAGTTTAGTGTGGCGGGCCACAGAGACACCGCTGCGGATCAGGCGCAGAACTTCCTGGGCGCCAATTTCACCCATCATTTCAACAGATTGCTTAACTGTGGTGATATGGGGGGTGACAATCCTGCAAATCTCACTGTTGTCATAGCCCACTACAGACACGTCCCCTGGGACGCTATAGCCTAGGCTCTGCAGCATGAGGACTGCACCTACCGCCATCTGGTCGTTGGCGCAGAAAATGGCAGTTGGAGGCTCTTCCAGCTCTATTAGTTCTTTTGCAATCTGCTCTCCAGAATCAATCTGCCAGTCGCCGACCCTAAGGTACTCCTCTTTCAGCGGCAGCCCGGACTCTCTGGCCTTGGCGACTACTCCTTTGTGTCGTTCGATAGCGTTCAAATCCTTGCCCGGACCGCCAATGTAGGCTATTTTCTCATGGCCCAGATCTAAAAGGTGCGCCATCACTTTTTTTGCCCCGGCTTCGTTGTCTATCTTTACAGAGCTTACGTCCAAGGGTATGCGGGCATTTAGCACTACCAGAGGAAATTCCATTTCTGTGGCGATCTCTACAAAGCCGTAGGAGATATCCTCCTGAACAACCAGGATGATTCCGTCGAGAAATCCTTCTTGCACAGCCTTAGCCAAAACTTTCCCTTCCAAGGCTTCTTCTGTGGCAATAACCTCAAACATCAGCCTGTAGCCTTCCGCGGACAGTTCGTGGACAACCCCCTGCATAATTGGGTGGTAAAACATCCAGCTCGAAGGGAGGGTCCAGATGGATTCATCTTCTCCGCCCAGCACGAACAGGCCGATTGTAGCCGAGGTACCGTGTGACAGGCGGCTGGCGAAGAAGTTTGCCCGATAATTGAGCTTGCGGGCCGCCTCCTGAACCCGGGCCTTGGTCTTGTCTGCTACCAAGGGGCTGTCATTTAAGGCCAAAGAGACTGTAGCCTTGCTCACACCGAGGTGTTCGGCCACATCTTCAATGGTCACTTTCCTAGGTTTTCTCCTGTGGGAACTCTCTCTGTTCTTCACATATTTACCTCCAACTGTCCCAATCAACGCCACGCCAGACAAGCTAGGCGATCAAGCAACACCTAAAAGCCAATTTGAAACGTTTTAAAACATTGTTGTTCTAATTAGACGCACTTATTAGATCTCCTGCCTGGAATTTAAATTTTTCTTGGATTATTTACAAGGACAAAAAAAGACCCTGCCTTGGAGTGGCAATGGCCCGTAACTTAGTCTTGCTGCCTAACTTGGATTTGTACGACCATGCTACGGGCAATCAGATCGGCCAGATGCCTGTGGTCTTCTCTAATTAGGGCGGTAAGAATATAAAGCACGGCCAGGCTAAGGGACAAGAACAAAAATATGACAGAAAAAGGCGAATCAAAGCCGCTGTATAGACCATAAATTGTGCCCATATGCCCAAACTGCCAGGGCAGAAACTTTAAAACATTTCTAACGATGCTGCCCCAGATGGGATTGACCTGATACGCTACACGCAAACTAAGTTTCCTTTTCCCCCAGGAGCCGTAATTTCCCCTGCCCTCCAGCCATGAAAAAACGGTGCTGATAGGCACCACCGAAGTAAGAGCAGCAATTAGCTGCGCCTGAGCCCAGCTAAATTCTGGAATGCCAACAAAAAAGATGTGATAAACAGTCAGCGTCACTGCCAAAAGCATTAATAGATAGGCGCTGATCAGCAGCCAGTCTAAAAACAGAGCTTTAAATCTGGTACTCATGGCAGCTTTCTGCAGCTTTGGAGTTGGTGTCAAGTTCCGCCCTTCTCCCTTCCATAATTATCTTTCCGTTTTAGCCTCAGCATCCTACAGCTGACAATTGGATTCTTGTTTTTTGTTCTGGCACTTGCCACTTCTTTTTTTGCGTCTTACATGTTACAATTCTGTAAGGGGATCCACAATCTACCAAGACCATCATCGGTGTTAGGGGCTAAAGCGATGAAAAGTAAGAAGAACTATAAAATATCATGGCTTGGAGAGTTTATAGACAAGCCCATAGAAGATGAATTCTTGGCCGACAGCTTAAGCGGTTCCAGGAAAATCACCGCGCTTATTGCCCTTGTTTTCGGTGCCATCCTTGGTCTCTTCCTTGTAAACAGCTACCTTACCGAGGGAGGCACACCCTTATTTGCCAAGACTGCACCCATTAGGCTCCTGTTTATTACAGTTTCCATAGCAGTCTTTCTCGCCGCAAGAAAGATTACCAAGTACAGGCAGCTTGTCTATATCATCACCTTTTACCAGGCAATGATGGCCACAACCTACCTGTTTACCCTGGCCCAATATGACTCCCTCAACTACTTCAGCATCTTGGCTTTGATGGTGATCACACTTGCCATTTACCTGCTCCCGAATAAGATCATCATGTCACAGGCGGTTACAGCCCTCTTCAGCCTGGCCTTTTTTATCTCCTCCGGCCAGAAGTTGGCGGGAATGCAGACCCCTGAGCCCTTTAGAATTGTTGCCTACCAAGCCATCCTGCTTGTCTATTGCAATATTAATTTCTGCTGGGCTGAGGCCACCAAGCGGAAGACTTTTATCGCTAACAGAGAGCTCTATGATCTTTCAGCCAAGGATCCTTTGACCGGCATTTACAACAGAAAAAAGTTCGATGACGCCTTGGAGGAGTGGATGGGCCTTGCCCAAAGATACGGCAATCCCCTTTCTATCATCCTCTTTGATATAGACAACTTTAAGGGGGTTAATGATACCTACGGCCATATTGTCGGTGACAATGTTTTGAAGAACGTCACCGCTTCAGTCTGCAGCTCCATTCGGGATACAGATGTATTTGCCCGTTGGGGCGGGGATGAATTTGTGATCCTGCTGCCTAATACCGATCTTCAGCAGGCGGAAGGAATTGCGGAGCGGATCCGAAAATCCCTGCGTGAAAACTGCCTTGATACGGTAAGGAACATTACTTGCAGCTTCGGCGTGGCTGAACTCTCTGAAAGAGATACTATACTCTCCCTCTTGCGCAGGGCAGATGACCTGCTCCTGCAGGCCAAGACCAGCGGCAAGGATCGAGTTGTAATTTAGGAGCAGGCCCTTGCCTGCTCCCTGCCTTTTATATGTACGCGTTCTGTCTGCGCAGCTCCTGCTGCAGCAGGTTAATATCCACTTCAGCCGGGTGCTTCTGGGTCTGCAAGGCCAGGGCGGCAGCAGTTCCTGCAGCTTGGCCTGTGGCCATGCAGCTCGGCGTAAGCCTCGTTGTAGCCTGCGCTTCGTGGGAAGTAGAGATGCAGCGGCCCCCTACTAAGAGGTTGGCAATTCCCTTAGGCACTAAAGAGCGGTAAGGAATATCATAAGCGCCATCGCCTTTAATCCAGGCGGCCGTAACTCCCTTGCCAGTTGGATCATGAATATCGATCGGGTATCCGCTTTTGGCGATCGCATCGGCAAATTTGCGGCCCTCAATAACATCATCCGCGGTGAGAGTATATAACCCCTCAATACGCCTTGTCTCCCGAATCCCGATCTGGGGGGCTACAGAGGAAATGACTGCCTGTTCAAAGCCGGGAATAGATTCTCTTAAGAAGCGAGCCATCATCATAACCTGCCTCAGACCTTCCTCCTCTGCTCTGGTCAAATCTTCAACATCTGTTCCGTCGAGGCCCTGGATCCGTGTGCAATTTACCACTACTTCATCTGGTTCGGGCCCAACAAAGAGCAGAACCTGATCGCGGTTTATTGGTAAACCCGCCTGCTGCCACTCGCGATAAAAACCTTGAATGCCTGTGAGGGGCAGTTCGGCCAGCTTATCAACGAGAGTCTTGCCATAAAAGTTCTCAGGCTCCTGCATCATTTTCTCTTTAATCACTGCGGTATCCACGCCCCGCATGCGAAACTTCAGGGTCATAGGCTGGGTCTGTTGATCAGAATCCCTTCCCTTGAGGACGGGGGCTCCGGCCATTAAGGCCAGATCTGCATCGCCGGTGGCATCGACAAACATCCCGCCTCTGATTTCGATGCGCCCGGACTTGGTCGCAACCAGCACTGACTGTATGGTATTCTCCTCGGTCTTTACTTCATCCACATAGCTGTGCAGAAGCACCTTGACATTTGCTTCCCGCAGCATATCCAAGGCCAGGAGCTTGAAAGCCTCCCCGTCAAAGGGCGTTACTGTGTGCACAAATCCGATTGTATCCCGCAGGTGGCCAGGGGATGCACCCAGTTTTACTAAACGATCAACGATCTCTTGCGCTAGGCCGAAGATCACCTGCCTGCCCCCTTCGGTGTGGAAGGTCATCCAAGGATAAACGCCTGCAATCGTCGACATGCCTCCGAGAAATCCATAGCGCTCAAGCAAAATGGTTTTACAGCCCAGTCTGCCAGCGGCAATGGCTGCGCTGATACCTGCGGGCCCGCCGCCTACTACCACAACATCTCCGCGCATCTTGCATCACTCCTTATCATTGCTCTAACTAAAGTACTTCCGATACATCTTTTCCGTATAAATTGTAATGTTCGGATCATAGTCTGGATAGGCGTAACCGAAGTGTTCTGCCACTTCTTGCGAAACTTCCCTGAAAAGCTCCTGAATAGTCCAAAGTGCGTGCCAAACTTCGCCATAGTCTGTCAGGGCGTATGTTTTAAGGAGCCTCTCCCAAAGCCCTGGAGAAATATGCTTTTCCAGGTATTTATAGTTCTTGCCCAGACTAAAGTTGAATCCCTTCTCCATCCCAACTTTCCAGGCAACCATGCGCAAAAGCTCGGGCCGGAGAATATAATTTACATGGTCTAGGGCAAAGAGGATTTCCCGGCGGCAAAGGCCCTTGACTACATAGGTGCTGACAAACCAAAACTCGTTGCAGCAATCGTCAAAACTGCGTGCTGTAGGCCTGGCGATGTGAAAATCTTCGTCTGTGGGGATAATTTCCGCCTTGATTCTTTGGTCCTTATCCAAAAGCACCTTAACCAGTTTGTCCTCTTGGAAGTAGCGGTCAAGATCCGCCAGTTCCCGCAGGGTCAGGTCAACTTTGCTGTAATCAGCAAAGATCATCAGGAAAGAAAAACCCGCTTCTGCAGGGGGAAAAAGCTCCATGTCCTCCGGTTTTTGCATCATAATAATCTGCCCAAAGGCTTGCAGCCAGTCTGGGTTTTCTATAAACGGCTCCATCTCTGTGACAAAGTAGGTTATATCATAGTCCTGAAGTTCATCCCTGGGCACATTTTGATTAGCCCGGGATCCTTCTAAAGTGACTGCCCGAATCCTCCTATCCTGCTTGGCAAAGGCAAGGAGGCGTTCCATCATCCCGTCCTTTTGTTTCAGACAAATCACCCCTTAGGCAATACCTTTGACACCTTTTTCTAAACCCCTCTATTCGCCGCGTCCTTTCCCAAGCTTTGGACGGGCAAACTAAAAAGAGCCCTTGAGAGGGCTCCCGCATAGAAACTACAAGACTGTCACTCATTCCTTGGGGCTGGTTGGGGCGCCGTTCATCTCTTCCTTGAGCATACCCAAGAACTCCCGGGCCAAATAAGGATCGAACTGGGAACCCGCTCCAGAGGCAATCTCTTCCAAGGCCTTTTCTGGACACAAAGCCTTGCGGTAAGCCCGATCTGAAGTCATGGCGTCAAAGGCATCGGCCAGGGCCACAATCCTGGCAGCAATCGGTATTTCTTCCCCCTTTAGTCCATGGGGGTAACCCTTCCCATCCCACCTTTCATGATGGTAGAGCACCCCTTCCGCCACATCCAATAAATCCGGGGAAGATGCCACAATGCGATGGCCGATCTCGCAGTGCTGCCTCATCACCTGCCATTCTTCCTCCGTGAGGGGGCCTGGCTTATCCAGGATATTTTCAGAGATGCCAACTTTGCCGATATCGTGAAGAACAGCAACTAGGGAGCTGGTAACCACCTCTCCGTCTGATAGGCCGATCCTTTGCGCTAGGTTAACGGCGCGTTTTTGCAGGTTGCGGGCGTGTTCCTCAGTTTCATGGCTCTTTTCTGCCAAGGCCTGCTGCAATGACGACACCAAAGCACTTCTGCGGCTTTGGGCACTGCTGATCTTCTGCTGGTACATGTTGGTCTCCGCACTGCGGAATACATCTGCTATGTTCTCTTCCGGCACTGTTTTTGTGGCGGAGCCCAGGGCGATGCTAGGGGCCAGGCCCGTATGATTCATCTCTTGACTGGCGGCATCAATCTCCAAACAGATTTTTTGTGCCTGTTCAGCAGTGGTCTTTGGTAAAAGGAGCAGAAACTCATCGCCGCCCCAGCGCACAACCACATCTCTGCTGCGGGCTACCGAGTGGAATACTTTAGCCGCCCCCCTAAGCACTTCATCCCCTTGATGGTGTCCCATGGAGTCGTTGATTATTTTCAGTCCATTTAGATCGCCAATGATCACACTGAGGGGCAGGTGCTCTTCACTGTCCAAACTTGGCAGCTGACTTTCCAGATGATGGCGGTTGTAAAGTCCGGTTAGGGAGTCTTTATAGACCTGTTCCCGTAACTTAAGTTCCATCAGTTTCCGTTCAGTAATATCATTAAAAACCGTGACAAAGAGGCGGGGCCTGGGACTGTAGGCCCGTACCGTAAAGTACTTGCCGATCTCCTGGCTAAAATCCTCGATACTAGTTGGTACACCTGTCAGGGCCACCTGACCGTAGGTTTCAATCCAGATCTTCTCTGTATTGGGCATCATTTCGAGCACAGTCTTGCCCACAAGCTCTGCAGCAGAAAAGCCCGTCAGCTCTTCAAATGCTTTGTTGACCTCAAGGAAGCGGTAATCGACTGGCCGGTTATCACTATCTGTAATGATCTCATGGAGGGCGATGGCATTAATCGATGTTTCCATCAAGGTGCGGAAACGCTCTTCGCTGCGCCGCATTTTTTCGCGCTGCTGGTACTCTTCCGTCACATCCCGAAAAACTAGAATGACTCCATGGATATTACCAGCAGAGTCTTTTACAGGGGCCGCGCTGTCAGCAATATGATACTCCACACCGGTTTTGGAGATAAGTACAGTGTGGTTGGCTAAGCCAACTATTTCCCCGCTGGCGAGAACCTTACCTACAGGATTTTGCACCGGCTCCCGGCTGCGGGCATTTACAATCTGAAAGACCTGGACCAGTTCTTGCCCTACGCCGCTCGAATCAATCCAGCCGGTTAAAGCCTCGGCCTGCGGATTCATCATGGTCACTCTGCCAGTATTGTCAGTGACAATAACTGCATCACCAATGGACTCTACAATTCTGCGAAAGTAGTCTTCCCTGTCGGGCAATGCGCCCCCAAGGGACTTGTCAGTCAAATCGAAAGTGATTTCCAGGCGCACGAGTGTCTCCCCTAGGGTTACCACCTGAATGTGCCGATCAAAGATTTGGTCTGTCCTGGGGTTGTACCATTGGAAGTGCAGGGTTTTTTCAGGGTCATTTTTCAAGATTTCATTGCTTAGACAGCTGCACCTTTCCTGATGGGGATCTGCACAGCAGAGCTGGCCTTCTGCCGTACCCAACTCCTGGCGGGCAAAATCGTTGGCAAGCAAAACGCGATTGGTCTCTAAGTCACAGAGGCGAACCATGGCCCGCATTTGCGCGAAAACAGTGTCCAATAGCCATTCCCTATTCCAGTAACGGACTGACATCCGGCACCTCCCTTGTTCGATATCACTAAAGCTAAGAACCTAGTGATACCGAAAACACATCATCCTTACTTCGTGTAGTAGAAATATCGGTATTTCCCACTAGGTTCTTTAATGAATCCGTCAATTCCTGTGCAGTTAGAAGTTAACTTAATTTGAACTGTGCAACCAATCCCTGCAGACGTTCCGCCATATTACTGAGTTCTTGGGCAGAAACGGCAATGCTGTCAACAGAGGCTGACTGTTCTTCTGTCGTGGCGGCCATTTCGTGGCTGCCTGAGTTAATCTCCAGGATTCCCCGGGAGATCTCGTCAATTTGAACCATAATACCGTTCACCGCATCGATGATCTCATTCATTAAACTCCCTGTTTGGCCCACGATTTGAGCATTTGCTTCAGCCTGTTCAACGCCGTGTTCAATGCCGGCAATAGTGCGTTCGGTCTCAGCCTGAATGCTCTGGATTAAATTGGTAATCCGTGTTGTAGAATTGGCTGACTGTTCCGCCAGATTACGTACTTCATCAGCAACCACCGCAAAGCCTCGCCCATGTTCTCCTGCCCTGGCAGCTTCAATGGCGGCGTTGAGTGCTAACAGATTTGTTTGATCTGCAATGCCGGTGATTACTTCTACAATTTCACCAATTTCCCGGGACTGCCTGCCTAGACTTTCTACAGTGGAAGCTATTTCACCCATCACTTCTTTTAGTTCCTCGGTACTGGCAATGGCTTCTGAGACTCCCTGGCCTCCGCTTTGGGTGGAATCAAGGATTTGATTGGCAGATTTGACCATAACCTGGGAGTTGTTGTTCATCTGCTCCACAGTGGCGGCAAACTCATTACTTGTACTCGCCACTTCTTCAATGGAAGCGCTGGTCTCCTCGGTGGAGGCAGACAGCTCCTGGCTGGTGCTGGCAATTTGCAGAGACGCTTGAATCACTTCGTTCAATACGTTTTTCATTGACGTTTGCGTATGCTCCACCGCCCGGGCTACCTCACCAAATTCATCCTGCCTCTGCAGGAACTTGGCAGAAAACTCCTGGGAAAAGTCGCCCTCTGCCATATGGGAGAGATGGCCTTGGGTCGCATCCAGGCTGTTGATAATTCCAAGGGAGACGGACAGCAGAACGACTCCTAACACCACAAAGGAAAGGACGCCAATA
>JAAYOM010000082.1 GCA_012520315.1 Bacillota bacterium
CGTTTGGGAGTTGTCATTACTACTGTCTGTGATACACATGATGAAGGGGGGCTAGAAGAAGATGATGAGTGATGATTTGATGACCCAAGAGGAGCTCGACGCG
Organism: Bacillota bacterium; assembly: GCA_012520315.1. GTDB lineage: Bacteria > Bacillota > Limnochordia > Darwinibacteriales > Darwinibacteriaceae > UBA5420. The sequence goes on from JAAYOM010000082.1 coordinate 104, forward strand.
CTGTTGAGTGAGCATGCGGGTCAGAAGCCCTCGGACGAACCTGATATCAATGACTTCCTAACCCCTCTAGAACAGGATGCCCTGGCGGAGATAGGCAATATTTCCATGGGCTCCGCGGCAACAGCCTTGAGCACCTTAGTCAACCGCAAGGTGCGAATCACAGTGCCCAATGTATACCTCAGCACGCCGAAGGCGATAACAACATCCTATCCTGAACCCTGTGTCGTTGTTAACGTTGGTTACATAGTCGGCTTACAGGGTGCTAATTTACTGGTTATCAGAGAGCGGGACGCTTTAGTGATTGGCAATCTCATGATGGGTGAAGATGGTACAAACCTGCCCCCAGAACTTGATGAGCTCTACTTAAGCGCCATCACTGAAGCAATGAATATGATGATGGGCTCTGCAGCCACCTCTATGTCGGAGCTTTTTACCCGTGCCATAGATATTTCTCCGCCCACGACTGTGAGGCGTGATTTTGCCACTGACAACCTCGGCCACCTGCCTGACGAAGAAGCTGTCGTCACTATTGCCTTTCGTATGGAGATCGAGGATTTGGTGGACAGTACCATCTTGCAGGTTACCAAGATCGACTTTGCCAAAGAGATGGTTAGCAGTCTGATGCCGCCAGAATCCCATGAATCTCAGCCTGAGGTAAAGCCAGAACCTGAGCCTGTGGCTGCCACAGAGTGGGAAGATCTTCGCCAGCAGCCTGTCCACACAGGCGGATCGCCGGCGGTTGCGCCAACAGGAGCTGCGGCTCCCGCAGGTTATGACCTGGGGAACATAAATGTCGACCTAATCAGGGATATTCCGGTCCAGGTACGAGCTGTCCTGGGACGGACAAGAATGACCATCGACAATATCCTGCGCCTAGGGCCAGGCCATATCATGGAATTAGAATCATTACACGGAGAGCCAATTGAACTCTTTGCCAACGAGAGGCTGATCGCCCATGGCGAAGTTGTAGTGGTCGGTGAACAATTTGGGGTGCGGATCACCGAGATCGCGACACCGCAAGATCGAATCGGTAGTATACGATAGAGGATGTGTCGCTTGTAAAGGGGGAAGCTCATGGACATTAGTTCATTTAAGGAAGTATTTGCAGCAGAAGCCCGGGATTACCTTCAATCACTAAACGAGGATCTTCTCAGTTTTGAAAACGATCCTAGCGACAAAACGACTGTCGACGATATGTTTAGGGCAGCCCATAGTCTCAAGGGCATGGCGGGAACTATGGGCTTTGATGAGCTTGCTGAGTTTACGCACGAGATGGAAAGCGTTTTGGACTTGCTGCGTAATGGAGAGCTGGAGCCTAGTCAGGAAGTGATCAATGCTCTTTTTGCGTCTGTAGATACACTGGAGGTACTGCTCGAGCAGACTATCAATGAAGAGCCGATTACTCCGGTTCGGGAGCAGATCGCCATGCTGGAGGCCGTAACGCACAAAAGGCCGGCATCAGCTGCGCCCAGTCCCAGGCAGGAAGAGGAGATTCCCGTATCAGTTGAACTTGATGAGTTCAAGCGTGAGACCATAAAACAGGGGCTGGAACAAGGTTATTCATCCTTTTTTGTAAAAGTCGTGCTCAGGGCGAACACGGTCCTAAAATCAGTACGAGTTTACACTGTTTTCCAGGCCGTCGAAGAGATTGCAACCATAATTCAGAGTAATCCTTCCGTCCAGGAACTTGAAGAAGAAGAGTTTGATGACACCTTTATTCTGACTATACTGACCAAGGAATCTTCTGAGCAAGTTCTCCACCGGGTTCGCAATATTTCAGAGATTGAACATGTTGAGGTTGCCCCTGTTTCACTTGACGAAGGACAAGCCCTTGAACAAGATGAGGGTGAGAGTGAAGGTGCTGCAATTGAAACTGCCGCGGCTGTCGAAAAGGTCTCAACAGGAGCCCCATCCCCAGTGGTTCGCCACCATCGGCCCGAGGCACTGGTTAGGGTAGAAACAGGGCGCCTCGACAAGCTGATTAACCTTGTAGGTGAGCTGGTAACCAGCAGAACCCAGGTTTTGGAGATGGTTCAGGTTGAAGACAGCATAGGCGCCTTAGATCAATTAGATCGTGTAACAACCGAATTGCAGTATGCAGCCATGAGTCTGCGGATGGTAGCCATTAAACAGGTGTTTGACAGATTTCCCCGTATGGTTAGGGATCTGGCCCAGTCAAGCGGGAAGGACATAAACCTGAAGATCTATGGTGAAATGACAGAATTAGACCGGTCGATTGTCAACCAAATTGGTGATCCTTTGGTGCACTTGATTCGCAACTCCATTGACCACGGACTGGAGTCAACAGCAGACAGGGTGGCCAAGGGCAAGCCGGCTGCAGGAACCATTACCTTAGGCGCTAGACATGAGGGAAGCCATATTTTAATTGAGATCAGTGACGATGGTCAGGGACTGGACCTCGAGAGAATAAGGGAAAAGGCAATTGAAAAGGGTTTGCTAACCCCCGATCACGGATCTATCACAGTGGAAGAAGCAGGGGATTTACTGTTTAGCGCCGGTTTTTCAACGGCCGAGCAAGTGACCGACCTCTCCGGAAGGGGTGTCGGGCTCGATGCAGTAAAGTCTACTGTGGAGTCTTTAAGCGGCACCATTGAAATTGAATCCGAGCCGGGCCATTATATGCGAACTACCATCAAACTTCCTTTGACCTTAGCAATCATCAAAGCATTAATGGTGGTCGCAGACGGAGAAACGCTTGCTATTCCGATTCAGGCGGTACGGGAGAATTTGCAGGTGGAACGGAGTCAAATCAAGACAGTGCAGCAAAACGATGTGATTATGCTGCGCAACGAAGTGCTGCCCCTTTATGATCTGGCAGAATGTCTTGGTTTCAAACCTTTAGATACCGAGGGACCTTTATCGGTCATTGTAGTAGAAATTAGGGGTCAAAAGGTTGGTTTCGTCGTTGAAGATCTTATCGGGCAGCAGGAAATTGTGATTAAGTCCATCGGGGGCATTCTCAGCGACATTCGAGGAATTGCCGGAGCAACTGTGTTGGGCAATGGTACTATTGCCCTAATCATTGACAATAGTACGTTAATCGGATAGGAGTTGAGCGTCTAATGGCAAAAACAGTGATGATAACTGATGATACAGCGTTTATGCGTATGACATTGAAAAATGTGATTGAAAAGAATGGTTATACCGTGGTAGCGGAGGCCGCCGATGGCGAAGAGGCAGTGGCCCTTTATAAAGAGTTTAAGCCGGATATGGTTACCATGGATATCACCATGCCTAAGATGGACGGCATTACCGCGATCAAGGAGATCATGAAGTTTGATCCCACTGCAAAGATCATTGTTTGCAGTGCCATGGGGCAAAAGCCCATGGTAATCGAAGCGCTCAGCGCCGGAGCAAAGGACTTTTTGGTGAAACCTTTCGATGCAGAACGAGTAGTAGAATCACTGCGCAAAATCAGTTCCTAGGGGTGGTGGCATGAGTAGCGAAGCTAAGTTGGATTTTCTTAAGGAACTTGCCAACATAGGTACCGGACATGCGACCACTGCTTTGTCACAAATGCTTGGCGGCCGCCTTTTTCAGCTGGTGGTTCCAGACGCCCAGATGCTGCCGTTCTCAGAAGCCGCTGAGTATATCGGAGGACTGGAGCAGCTTGTAGCAGGTATCTTCATTGTCGTGTCCGGAGATGTTGGCGGTCACATGGCATTTCTCATTCCTTTCGACAGCGCTATGGTGCTGGTTAAGCTGTTGACCGGCGATGATAGCGGCGAAATGAATGAACTGGCCCTTTCTGCCTTGCAGGAGTTGGGCAATATCATGATTACCTCTTATTTGAATGCCCTTTCTAAAATGACAGATTTCCTGATGGCTCCGAGTGTTCCCGGAGTGGCTGTGGATATGGCCGGTGCGGTGTGGGAGAGTGTCTTGGCTGGAGCCGAGGTTACTAATGAGGTTACAGTTATACGCACAGAGTTTTTTGCAGATGGAGAATCCATCGAAGGCAACATCATTTTTCTTCCTGATGACGATGATTTTAAGAAAATCGCACGGGTATTGGGTCTGGGGGAAATGTGATGACAGAAGTCTTTGTAAACATGGGGGAAATCAGTGCCTTCAAGACACAGGGCATACTGACTACTGTAGGGTTGGGTTCTTGCATCGGAGTAACTCTCTACGATGCAGTGGAAAAAGTTGGTGTTATGGGTCACATCTTTCTTCCCAGGAGCAGACCGAAGGACAAAGACGCATTGCCTGGGAAGTATGCTGATACAGGTATTCCAGCCATGATTGAGGAAGCGGTGAAGCTGGGAGCAAGAAAGTCCCGTTTAAAGGCTAAGATGGCGGGAGGAGCAAATCTTTTCCCAAACCTCACAACGAACAGTACAAGCATCGGGCAGCAAAATATTGAAGCAGTCGCAGAAAACCTCAAGAAACATGGTATAGCCATCATTGGTAAAGATGTTGCAGGAGGTCACGGGCGCAAGATGCGCTTTTTTGTTGAGACCGGGGTCGTAACTGTCACAGCCATCGGTAAAGAGGCAGTGGAGATTTGAGGGTGATATTATGCCGATCAGGGTTTTGGTAGTAGACGATAGTGCCTTTATGCGGAAGTTGATTACAGAAATAATCAATGCCGACCCCGAGCTTGAAGTAGCCGGTTTTGCCAGAAACGGCCAAGATGCTTTAGCAAAATTGGACAGGTTGGACGTTGATGTAGTTACGCTCGATGTAGAGATGCCTGTTATGGATGGTCTAGAGACCCTGCGGCGCATCATGAAAACTAAGCCGCTTCCTGTGGTTATGCTCAGCAGCCAGACTAGAAAGGGCTCAGAAACGACGCTCCAGGCCTTGGCTCTTGGTGCAGTTGACTTCATTACTAAACCCGGCGGCACCTTGGTCCATCCTGTGGGGCATCCTTCAGATCCAGTCTCTCCTCCTTTGGAAGCAATAGCGGCGGAAATAAAGGAGAAGGTGCGCTTAGCCGCTTCGGCGAGAATTCAGCCTTCCGAACCAGAAAAGAGCGTACGGGTCGCTAAGCCCCCGGTACTGCCAGTTTTTGATCGCTCGGCTACAGGTGCAGCCGACAAACTCGTTATTATCGGCTCCTCAACCGGCGGTCCTAAGGCCCTTGAAGGGGTCTTCGCGTCTATACCGGCGAATCTTCCAGCCGGAATCGTTGTCGTTCAGCATATGCCCAAGGGGTTTACGAACAGTTTTGCAGAACGCTTAGACCGGCTTTTTCCCTTTCCGGTTAAAGAGGCCAGTGATGGGGATCTGGTCGAAAACGGCAAGGTATTGCTCGCGCCTGGAGACTACCACCTAACCATAACAAGCGAAAGGCGCGTTAAGCTGAACCAGGACGAACGCGTCATGTTCCTGCGGCCGGCAATCGATGTTACGATGGAGAACCTGCCGCAGGTTTACGGCAACAAAATCGTAGGGGTAATTCTGACCGGAATGGGCAGAGACGGAGCTAGAGGGATGGCAGGGATTAAGGGGGCCGGGGGCGTCACGATTGCACAGGACAGAAGTACGTCGACCATTTACAGTATGCCCCGTGTTGTAGCAGAAGAGGGCAATGCAGACTATATTTTGCCCTTGGACCAAATAGGCAGAGTGATCACTGAGTTGGTCTCTGCAATGCGTTGAGGTGAGGTGTATTATGGGCGACTATGAAAAGTTGAAACAAGATATTCACAAGAAACTTGGCATTGACCTCACTGCGTATAAAGAACAGCAAATGCGCAGGCGAATTAATCAGTGGGTTGAACGTCACCAGCTTCAAACTTATAAGCAGCTCTTAGCCACGCTTGATACAGATCTGGAACACCGTCAGAAGTTCACAGACTACCTTACTATCAATACCTCCAGTTTCTTCCGGGACACTAAAGTTTTTGATGTAATTGAAAAGAAGGTTCTGCCTGAAATCAGTCGGGGAAAACGGCCCCGGATTTGGAGCGCGGGAGCATCGATCGGCGCTGAAGTCTACACCATCGCGATGCTGATGAATGAAGCTGGATTTAACCCTTCATTGCTTTTGGCAACTGATTTGGATGACAGTGCGCTGGACAAGGCCAAAGCAGGCGTTTACCTGCCTAATCACGTGGCCGGTACCGCTCCTAAATATTTGGAAAAGTACTTTACCCAAAACAGCAATGGTCATTGGGTCATCGATGACAGTATTAAGAAACAAGTATCGTTCAAGAAGCATGACCTGTTGAGAAGTGCTTATGAACGGGATTTTGACCTGATTCTCTGTCGCAACGTTTTCATCTATTTTACCAGCGAGACCCAGCACAGATTGATACGTAACTTTGTGCAATCGCTAAAACCTTCAGGATTTTTCATCGTCGGATCTGCTGAACAAATCATGGATCCAGCCAGCTTTGGTTTAGAGCGGTTTAGTTATTGTATTTACAGAAAGAGTTAGTAGGGGAGGTTTTTGTTCTGGCACAAACGCAGGTACTCGGTGAAGGAAAAACAATAGAAGAAGCTATCCAGGATGCACTCTCTAAGCTACATGTAGATCAAAGTGCCGTTGATATTGAGGTTCTCGAAAAACCTGCTAAAGGGTTTTTTGGCAGAAGGACTGGCAAAGCAGTAGTGCGTGCGACACTCAGACAACCTGCACCAAAGGTTGAACAAGTGCCCCGTGAATTCGGACTGGTGAGTATAAAAAGTGGTACACTCGAGTATAGCGCGCCGCCTACATCTGACGGTGCAGTACCTACCATCTCCTTTGGCAGCGATGTGCAGGTTCTCTACCACGGTGAACCAGTTGAGAAAGAGGTCAAGCTCACTGAGGGATTAGAGCCGCTGGAAATTCTTTTGCCAGAAAGCAGAGAACCGGAGCTGCGTTACCAGATGGTCGTTGATACCACGGGCACTACAGCACAGCTAGTATGGGAAAGATATCCTGGGGTAGAATACAAGCTGGCTGACAAAGCTCCCGCCAATCAGCTTCGCCTGACTGTGGCCAAACGTGAAACCGACGCGCCCAGTCTAAGGATCGAGGATGTACATCAGCTTGTCCAAATCGAAGGCATAAAGTACGGTTTGCAGCTCGATGGGTTGACAGAAGAGCTGCTCCGGCAGGCAAAAGGATCATTTGTTGTTGCCAGGGGACAGGACGCCCAGCCTCCCCGGCAGCCGTCTATTAAGTATGTCTTCCAAGAAGAGACGCCTGCGGTCGATGAAGATGCTATTCGCATAGATCATTATGCAGTGCATGGCACTAAGGGAGTGCATGCTGGTGATGTTCTTGCTGTCAAGGACCCAGGAGAGCCAGGTCGGCCAGGTATTGATGTCTACGGAAATCCCATCGAAAGTGAACCCCTTAGACAAGTTGAAATTGTTGTAGGAGAAGGGGCAGCCCTAATTGATCAGGGGCTTAAGGCTGTTGCTGCCGTTCCCGGTCTGCCTTCTCTGCAAAGGGGAGTTGTCCGAGTCACAAATGTCTTCGAACTGGCGGGAGATGCGGATGTTTCCACTGGCAATATTACCATGGATAGTGATATCATTATCCATGGGAATGTCATGGATAATGTCAAGGTTGAAAGCAGCAGCGGGGCCATCGTAGTTCACGGACTGGTGAGCGGCGGCCAGCTCAGCACAGGCGGCTCCATTACTGTCTTGCGGAACGTTGTTCGTGCGCAGATCAATGCAGGCGGCATGTCTGTTGCACAGATGCGGATGCTGAACTTGCTGCGAACAATTGCCGATCAGCTCGACGACCTGACTGTGGCCTATGATGCTATCGTAAGTCAGGCCGACAACATTCCCTTTGAAAACCTCATTCGGCACCTAATTGAACTTAAGTTCAACAGTTTGCCGAAAAAAGTAAGCGAGCTCTCTGGAGAGATGGAACAAGTTCTAAGGGATGCCGGACAGCACCAAGGACAATACTCAGCCTTGGTGGAGACTATCGAGGTCTGTAAGCTCCTGAATGGCTCGGGAACGCTTGGAATAAACGATATTGAGGAACTGCAGAAGCTGCGCCAGAGTGTTGGCGAGCGGATTGCAGAACTGGAAAATGAGAAGACTGTGGAAGCAGATGTCAAAATCGGATACGCGCAGAACTCGCGGATCGAGGCATCCGGAACTGTGGAGGTTACTGGCAAAGGGTTTTTTTACTCTACGGCAATAGCAGGCAAGGGCTTTAGAATCGCCAGCGGAGTATTTAGAGGCGGTCAGGTCACAGTGACAGATGGAACAATCATGGCTAAAGAGCTAGGCGGACCCAAGGGGATAGCCACTGCTGCCGAAGTGCTGAACACCGGTTTAATCCAGGCTTCGCTAGTTCATCCCAATGTGGTGGTTACCATTGGTTCCCAAAGTTATAAGTTCGATGAAACCACTTCCATGGTAAAAGCACGGATCGAAGAGGGAACGCTTACGATCTACAGTGGTTCACACAAAATTCACGGATAAAGGAGCAGCAGCTACGTGGCCTATTCGCGCACTCGACGCATCGTATATCTGGGACTGGCTACAGGCCTTGCTTTAGGCCTGCATCTTTTTGAAGCTATGATACCGATGCCGACCGATATCATGGTTCCAGGAGTTAAGTTAGGCCTGGCCAATATTGTAACACTTTACGTAATCATGAACTTTGGCACAAGAGACGGAATCGTGATTTCCATTTTGCGCACGCTGCTGGGCTCCCTGTTTTCGGGTACGTTTATGACCCCTACCTTTTACTTCAGCTTCACAGGCGGTGTAGTCAGTGCCATTGTGATGGGGCTGTTATACAAGTATGGGTCTAAGTACCTGAGCATGATGGGAGTCAGTCTGTTCGGAGCAGTCACCCATAACGTGGCCCAGCTGTCCATTGCAGCATTAATAATCGAACAGGAACTCATACTCCTGTATCTGCCTGTCATGCTCTTTGCTGCGCTGCCTACTGGCGCCTTCGTTGGGCTGGTCACTGGTAAAGTAAACAAACACTTTGCCTTTCACAAGGATTAGAAGATGTTTTCCAGTGTCAGCACTTCCTGTTCATGTAGTTGAACAAGCTTGAGTGTCATCTCTGCAATTTCTGCGAGTGCAGAGGCTTCTTCTTCACTTTCCAGAAAGCTCTTTAGTCGTGCTAAGTGGATTGTGATCGTGTTCAAATCATGATTGTGAATGAGGGGAGTCCATCTGTTTTTTTGCAGATGCCACTCCCGCTCAGCTTTGTCCCTCATAGCGAGGGCTTCGCGCCACTGGTTGTTTCGTACTGCGCCTTGGACCAGGTCCAAGGTGTGGGAGATACGGTCGGTGGTTTTTAGAATGGACTGCTGCAAGAACAGGCCGCCTATTACGATGGAGATGAGGACCAGGCTCATTACTATCCAAAGTTTCATAGCCGCCTCCTTAAGATTCTTTTGCCTGGAGGTAAAGTTCGCCGGTTGTGTTAAGGGAGGCAATCAGTACATCACTGGGACTTTTTATGCCGTGTTTCTCCAGTTCACTGCGTAACCAGGCTTCACTGAGCTGACTTTTCTTAAGCTCTGATGTCATCACTTGTCCGTCCATAACCAGCACCAGGGGTAAGCCCTCGTACGCTGTCTCCAGCTGCAAATCCCTGGGTGTAACCTGTCTTGACTGCGACTTACGCAACACGCTCAGCTCACCGCTGGTTTCCAGTATGGCAAACTCAACATCTGCCAGATCAAAGATGGACTTCTGCCGCAGCTGTTCCAAAAGCTCATCGAGATTATAGCGGGCTTTACGCATTTCCTTTTCTTGAATCACGCCATTAGCAACGATCACGCTGTAGCGGCCGTCCAAGAACGAGCGAAAGTTCATGGAGCGCAAACTTAAGACGCTGAAACTTACCTGGATAAAAAGCAGGGTGAGGATGGCAATAATCCCGTTGATGAGAGGGATGTTCCGATCTTGCATGGGAATGACCGCCAGTTCGGCGATCATTATTGTGATTACCAGTTCAAAAGGCTCCAGCTGCGCGATCTGCCTCTTGCCCATCAGGCGCATGGTAGTTACGACTAATACGTAAAGAAGAAACGTACGTGCTAAGGTGATCAGCATGAGCAACCCCCCTGCCATAATTATGTCCCTTATCTCCTGCTTGGATACCTAGGATTCGCAGCAGAATAGTAGTATAATAGGAGAGTGCTTATCTAATTTTTACAAAGGAGTACCCGTTCTATGAAACGATTTTATCTAAAAACTATGGGTTGTCAGATGAACGACCACGATTCTGAAGTAATTACCGGTATCCTGCTGTCACTTGGCTATCAGCAGACCGAGAAGGTAGAAGATGCCGATCTGATTCTCTACAACACCTGCTGCGTCAGGGAGAATCCTGAACGCAAGGTCTACGGCCATATCTCAGCTTTCCGTAAACTCAAGGAAGCAAACCCAGAGCTTATCATCGGTATCTGTGGATGCATGCCCCAGCAAAAGCAGGAGCTGCAGCAGATTTTGAAAAAGCTGCCCCATGTTGACCTTGTTTTCGGCACCCATAACATCCATCGGCTTCCAGAGCTTTTAGACCGTGCCACTAGTGGTGAGAGGGTGGTGGAGGTCTGGGAGGAAGCCCAATATGATGAAGGCGAAGATTCCAGAGACAGCCTGCCGGTTGAGCGGAGCGACGGGCTGAAAGCTTTTGTGAACATCATTTACGGATGTACAAATTTCTGCACCTACTGTATTGTTCCCTACACCAGGGGCAAGGAACACAGCCGTATTCCTGAGAAAATTATCGAAGAAGTGGGTGAACTGGCCGCTGCCGGTTATAAGGAAGTCACTCTCCTGGGGCAAAATGTAAACGCCTATGGGAAGGATTTAAGCGAACAGGCTTCCTTTAGCGCCCTCTTGGCAAGTCTCAATGAAATCGAGGATCTAGCCAGAATTCGTTTTACCACCAGCCACCCTAGGGATATGGGCCCAGAGCTGATTGAAGCGCTGGCAAGTCTGGACAAGGTGTGCGAGCATCTGCATCTGCCGGTGCAATCCGGCAGCACCAGACTCTTAAAGCGCATGAACAGGGGATATACGCGGGAGTACTATCTGAATCTGGTTGAACAGGTCCGCAAAGCGGTTCCTGGCATCAGTCTCACAACTGATCTGATTGTAGGTTTCCCCGGGGAAACGGAAGAGGACGTTCAGGCTACCCTCGACCTTGTACGGGAAGTGGGTTTTGATTCAGCCTTTACCTTCATTTATTCTCCCCGTGAAGGAACACCGGCCGCCAGATGGCCTGAGCAGATTCCGGAAGAGGTCAAGAAGGAGCGCATCTATCAGCTAATCGAGCTGCAAAACAGCATCAGTGACGCCCACATGCGCCGCCTGATCGGAACCAGGCAGGAGCTTCTGGTGGAAGGACGCTCAAAGGATGGGCTGATTGGAAGAACCCGCACCAATCGTCAAGTGCATTTTGCCGGCCCAGAAAATTTACTGGGTTCTCTGGTCTCTGTAGAGATCACAGAGGCCAGCACTTGGAGTTTGCAGGGACGAATCATTTAAGGGAGTCGAGACAACTGTGAAACATACACCTATGATGCGACAGTATTACGAGCTTAAAGACCAGTACCCAGACAGCATTTTGTTTTTTAGGCTGGGAGATTTCTATGAAATGTTTGGTGATGATGCCAAAATTGCGTCTAAGGTGTTAGAGATTGCCCTAACGTCGCGGGAGGCGGGTCCCCAGGGCAGAGTGCCCATGTGCGGAGTCCCCCACCATGCCGCGGAAGGATATATCGAAAAGTTGATTCGCAGCGGCTATCGCGTTGCTTTGTGTGAACAGCTCGAAGACCCGAAGCAGGCCAAAGGGGTGGTCAAACGTGATGTAGTGCGGGTGATCACTCCCGGAACATTTATTGAAGGACAGCTGGAGGCGGAGGAAAACCAGTTTCTAGTGGCCTTAGCCTGGGATGCCAAGGCCGCAGGCTTGGCATCCCTTGATATGTCTACAGGTGAGTTTATGACCGTGACATTAAGCCGAAGAATCGGAGCGAGTTTAGAAAGCGAACTAACGAGGCTTCAGCCTGCGGAAATCCTTGTCACCGCGGACTGGCCTGAGCTTGACGGGGTGAAAAACCTAGCGGACAAGCTAGGTGCAGTTGTAACAAAAATAAAGGAGACACAGGACAGCCTAGCAGCTGCTAGCCAAGTTCTGCTTGAACATTTTTCTGCCGCTACCCTAACGCCCTTTGGTCTAACCAGTTCAGCCGAGATATTAGCCGCATCCCTAGCCCTCCAGTATGTACAGGATACACAGCGGGCTGTGCTCAGCCACATTCGGTCAGTGAAAAGCTATACCCTCGAACAATACATGCAAATTGACGCGCATAGCCGTGATAATCTGGAGCTGGTCAAGACAATTCGAGACGAAAAAAAGACTGGCTCGCTTCTTGGCGTATTGGATAACACCGTGACCGGCATGGGGGCAAGGCTGCTCCGGTCTTACCTCGAAAAGCCCCTCTTAGAGCTGGAAGCTATCGAAGCCAGGCATGATGCGGTTGAAGCTCTCCTGGACCAAACAGCTCTGCGGCTGGATCTAGAGGAACAGCTACGAGAGGTCTATGACTTGGAAAGGCTTCTCGGGCGTTTAGTTGCCGGCAATGGCAATGCCCGGGATCTAAAAGCACTGGCAAGTTCCCTAGAGAAAACACCGAACATTAGAAGTCTCTTTGCCAAAGAGACTTCACCCCTTCTCGCTGAACTGACAGCGCAGCTCGATCCTCTGCCTGAGTTTACCGAACTTGTGGCCCGGGCCATTGTGGATGAACCAGCCATTACGCTCAGGGACGGCAATTTGATCCGGGACGGCTATAACTCACAGTTGGATTCATTGCGCCAAGCCAGCAGGGGAGGGAAGAGCTGGATCCGCGATTTAGAGACTAAGGAACGGGAGCGAACGGGTATCAAGTCTCTCAAGGTAGGCTTTAACAGGGTTTTTGGCTATTACATTGAAGTCACCAATGCCAACAGCCACCTTGTGCCCGAGGACTATCAGCGCAAGCAAACCTTAGCCAATGCTGAGCGCTACATAACTCCGGAGTTAAAGGAGCAGGAAGCCCTCGTCCTAGGTGCCGATGAGCGGATCAAAGAACTGGAATACGAGCTCTTTTTGGAGATTAGAAAACAGGTTCATGAACATATAGAAGCAATCCAACAAAACGCAAAGCTCATTGCGAACCTAGACGTCTTTCAAAGCCTAGCCTCGGCAGCAGTAAAACACAATTTCGTTAGACCCCAGATGTCTAATGACTACGCCCTCAGCATCAAGCAAGGACGACATCCAGTTATTGAGGCTGCAACGGGCCGCTTTGTGCCTAATGATGTTTTCTTTGATGACAGCCAGCAGATCATTTTGCTTACTGGGCCAAACATGGCGGGGAAAAGTACGTACTTAAGGCAGGTGGCTTTGCTTGTGATCATGGCCCAGATGGGCAGCTTTATTCCGGCACAGGAAGCCGCCATTGGCCTGGTTGACCGCATTTTTACCCGGATTGGGGCCAGTGATGATTTAAGTACTGGGCAGAGCACTTTCATGGTAGAATGCTCTGAAACCGCTGACCTTTTGCTCAATGCCACCGAACGTTCTTTAATTATCCTTGATGAACTCGGACGGGGGACAAGCACTTACGACGGGATGGCTATCGCCCAGGCGGTCATAGAGCATATTCATGCCAAAGTCAAGGCACGCACCTTATTTTCCACGCACTTCCATGAGTTGACTTCCTTAGAGCACAGTCTCAGAAAGCTGGTCAGTTATCGGGTGGAAGTAGAGGAAAAGGACGGCGAAATCTATTTTCTGCATCGGGTTTCCAGAGGAAGCACTGACCGCAGTTACGGCATCAATGTTGCCCGCATGGCAGGCATGCCCCGCCCGGTAATCAAACGATCCCTAAACTTGCTGGAGGAACTTGAGACCAGGGGCAACGGCCCGAGGCAGCTTGACCTGTTCAAAACCCTGGATTATGATACTTCCGATCTGGAAAGGGAACCTGAAGCTGCAGCCCCAAGTGAACTGGAGAAGGAACTTATGGACTTGGACTTAAACAATGTCACACCCCTTGAGGCCCTGCAGATCTTAACCCGCTGGCAGCAAAAAGTCGCAAAGGAGGATTCTGACCATGGCTCAAATTAAGGTATTGCCTCCTGAGATTGCGCATAAAATAGCTGCAGGTGAGGTTATTGAAAGGCCGGCCTCATGCGTAAAGGAACTGGTTGAGAACTCTGTGGACGCAGGCTCAACCCAAATTACAATTGAGATTCGCAATGGGGGGCTTGATTTAATCAGGGTCCAGGATAATGGTGCCGGCATTGCCAAAGATCAGCTAGAGCTGGCCTTTCAGCCCCATGCTACCAGCAAAATCGAAAACGCAGATGATCTTTTCGCCCTCTATACCCTGGGATTTCGCGGGGAAGCCCTGCCGAGTATGGCCAGTGTTGCCAGATTAACTTTGTATTCACGCCCAGCCGAACAGACAAATGGTTACAAAATCTGGCAGGATCAGGGACAGTGGAAAGTTGAACCGGTGGGAACACCGCCAGGTACCACTGTTGAAGTTGAAGACTTGTTTTACAATGTCCCTGCCCGCCTAAAGTTCCTCAAGTCTCCTTCCACAGAAAGAAGGCGGGTTTTAGAGCTCAGCACAAAACTAGCCTTAGCCCATCCCCACATTGCCTTCCGTATCATAGCCGATGGCAAGACGATGCTTGCAACACCCGGCAATGGCAGGCTGTTGGATGCAATTTTGCTTGTGCAAGGCAATAATGTTGCCAGCGAATTGATTAAGTTCCAAAAAAGCTTTGCCTGGGGCCAAGTGCAGGGTTATCTCGGAACACCCCGCCTAGCTAAGGGCAATCGCAGCGGTCAGGTCTTTGTTATGAATGGACGAGTCGTTCAGAATCAAACCATGCGTGTTGCGCTGGAAAAGGCCTATGGCGGACGCTTGCCGAGCCGCACTTATCCATGGGCTGTCCTTGTGCTCGACCTCGATCCTAAGCTGGTTGACTGTAATGTTCATCCTGCCAAGTCGGAAGTACGCTTTGCCCAGGAGCAGACGGTCTTCAGAGATTTATTGCATGCTCTGAGCTCAGCTTTATCTGGGCAAAACTTAGCTCCGTCCCTTAAGGCTCCCGAAACAACCGCCCGCTCTGCCGTACCGAGCAGGTCACAGGCGGTGCAAGCGCAACTATCCTGGAATCCAGAGAGCTGGGAACAGATGGATCGTGTGCTCAAGACCTATCGAGACCGCAGAGAAGATATCAAAGAGCAAAGTCCCATCCTTGTGCAGGAAACTGTGCCCGCATTTCAGACCGCAAAGCAGCCATCACGGGACGAAGACGTAAGCCTGCTGCTGCGCACTGGGCGCATTATGGGGCAGCTCCATCAAAGTTACATCCTGTTGGAAGTTCCCCAGGGGCTCTGGATTTTAGACCAGCACATCGTTCATGAACGCATTCTGACCGAGCAGCTGAAGGCGGCCTGGGAAACATCGACCATTCATGTTCAGGAGATTCTTCCTCAACATGTAGAATTAACCCCGGGTGAAGCCCTGTTAGTTGAGGAAGCCCTGCAGCTTTTGGCCGAATTCGGTCTCGAACTTGAACCCTTTGGCAATAACAGCTTTCTCTTGCGGGGAGTGCCGACCTCCTTAGCCCACAGCGGCGGCAATTGGAAAGAGGAGATCTTAGAGATCGCCGCTACGGCGAAGAAGACAACGACCCAAAAGGAAGAAGCTCTGATCACGCTTGCCTGCAAAGGCGCTGTTAAGGCCGGTCAGTACTTGGACGAAAGGGAAATCAGAGCTCTCTTAGATGGGTTGGCTGAAACCGAAAATCCATTTACTTGCCCCCATGGTCGACCCATTATTATCCGCCTGGAGAATCAGGAACTGCTGCGGCGCTTCGGCCGCACCTAGGAGTGAAGTCTTGTGGCTCAGCAAAAAATCCTTGTTATCCTTGGACCTACGGCGGTAGGAAAAACCGAACTAAGTCTCGATATTGCCGAGCACTTTGGGGCCGAAATTATTTCTGCCGACTCTATGCAGGTCTATCGCGGCATGGATATCGGTACCGCCAAGGCCGGCAGGGAAGAGAGGCAGAGGGTAGTCCACCACTTGCTGGATGTTGTCGAACCGGACGAACCTTTTAATGTCGCCGATTATGTTAAACTGGCTGAAGAAGTCCTTGAAAATTTGAAAAAACAAGAGAAAATGCCCTTGTTGTCAGGGGGCACTGGTCTGTACATCGATGCCCTTCTGAAGGGATTTTTGTTTCCTGATGCCTCAGCGGATCCAAGCATTCGGGCCAAGCTTGAAGCCCAGGCCAAGCAAGATCCCCAGAGTATCTACAGGAAACTTGCAGAGGTGGACCCACCCAGCGCCGAGAGGCTGCATCCCAATGATTTGCGCCGAATTGTGCGGGCCCTGGAGGTCTTTTACCGAACAGGGGAGCCTATCAGCGCTTTACAGCGTAAGCAAGAGGCAGCTAAACGTCCTTACAATCCGCTTTATATCGGCCTTAACCGGGACCGGCAGGAGCTCTACACAAGGGTCGACCTTAGGGTTGACCAGATGATTCAGGCAGGTCTGGTTGGGGAAGTGGAACAGCTGCTCAGAGTTTTCCCTGCACAGCCCACCGCCTTGCAGGCCTTGGGCTACAAGGAAATAGCCTTCTATTTAAACGGCGAGATGACCCTGGCTGAAGCGATCGAACTTCTCAAACGAGATACCCGCCGCTATGCCAAGCGGCAGATTTCCTGGTTTAAGCGTAACAAAGAAATCAAGTGGTTCAATTTAACTGACACCCCGGCAGCACGGGTTAGACAAGCCATCTGCTCTCTCTGGGAAACATTCACCGAGGAACCTTCCTAGCCCCAGCGGCGTATAGATAGTCTGGAGGGTGGGAGGTGTCGCGCTATGAAGTCCCAGTCAGTACTGGAAGGTTTGGAAATCAGTCAGAAGGCGCAGCTTAGAAAACTGCAACAGCAACTGGACTCCTTAGTCGGATTACAGTCAGTGAAAAGGGTAATCGAAGAGATTCAGGCCTTTGCATTGATTCAAAAATACAGGGAAATGATGCAGCTAACCTGCGAGCCCATGGTTCTACATACGATCTTTACAGGAAATCCAGGTACAGGCAAGACAACGGCCGCACGCATCTTCAGCCAGATGCTTAAGGAGCTCGGCATTCTGGACAAAGGTCATACCGTCGAGGTGGAAAGGGCGGACTTAGTGGCGCAATACATCGGTCAGACTGCCCAAAAGACCCGAGAGGTGCTGAAACAAGCCTCAGGGGGTCTGCTTTTTATTGATGAGGCCTACTCTCTTGCCAGGGGCGGGGAACGTGATTTTGGCAAAGAAGCCATTGATACGCTGGTCAAAGCAATGGAAGATCAGCGCGACAGCCTGGTGGTGATTCTAGCCGGCTATCCTAAACCTATGGAACAGTTTCTAGAAACCAATCCGGGCCTACATTCCCGCTTTCCTGTCACCATCAATTTCCCCGACTACAGCGATATAGAGCTGTACAAAATCGCCCTGGGCATGCTGGAGCAAAGGGAGTACACACTTACCTCCCAGGCGCAACAAGAGTTAGTCAGATCTATTAGGCGACTGCGCAATGGTGATCCTGCACGCTTTGGCAATGCTCGCGCGGTACGTAATTTGGTGGAGCAGCTGATCCGCAGGCAGGCTGTGCGGCTAGCCCGCCAGACACGCTTAACAAAAGGGGAATTGACAGTGATTACCCCAGCTGATTTCAAATGAATCCCGGGAACGGGCAGGATTTGGGCCCTCCCATAACGAAAGCTAAAAAACCATTACTGCTGATACCAATAGAATTACCAGGTCAGGAGGATAACAGATTGTATTCTATCGCTTTTGAATTTGAAACTGAAGAAGAAATGCAGAGCGTTGCAGATCAGTTATGGAAGAAACACGGGGTGACAGGCGAATTTGAGATGTTTTCAGCCAACGAAGGCCGCTTTCGTCTGCAAATCCATTCCGAGAAACAAATTAGGGCCAGCATCTTAGAAAAACTACCGGGAAAAGTTGTTCAAGTTAAGGGCAATTTTGGAGTTCCAGCTCCCAAAGAGGTTCTCAGTGAAGAGAATTAATGAAGCCAAAGAAAAGGTTCGCCCATATTTAGTACCGGTAGAGAACATAGTCTTGGCGAACCAGGAGAAGGTGCTGAAGGCCTTCCATGCAGCTCGAGTAGGCAGTCACTGTTTTGGCGATTCAACAGGATATGCCTATTCCGATCAAGGACGGGAAGCCCTCGAGGAAGTCTACGCCCGTGTGTTTCGAGCTGAAGCAGCGCTGGTTCGGCCCCAGATTGCCTCTGGAACCCATGCTATATCCATCTGCCTGTCTATGCTGGAGCCGGGCGAAGAGATTTTATCTGCCAGTGGAGCACCTTACGACACTTTGCAGGCGGTAATCGGCACCCGGGGAGATTCCCCAAGGAGTCTTCTGAATCGGGGCATAGTTTACAAGGAAGTGCCCTTAACTGACGCTGGAGGGCTTGACCTTGAGGCTTTGGAAAATGCAATTAGCAGCCAAACGAGGATGGTCATGCTGCAGCGTTCCCGGGGTTACAGCTGGCGTCCGGCACTTAAAATTGCGCAACTTGCTGAAGCGGTCAGAGTAATTAGAAGGAAGAATCCCGAGAGCATTATCTTTATAGACAACTGCTACGGCGAGTTCGTTGAGTACTATGAGCCCCTTGAGGTAGGTGCAGATTTGATTGCCGGATCCTTGATCAAAAATCCAGGCGGAACACTAGCTGTCAGCGGCGGTTATATCGCAGGACGCCAGGATCTTGTCGATCTTTGTGCGGAGATCCTGACCGCACCAAGCTTGGGTAATAAAATCGGACCAACTTTTGGACTGGTTCGCCAGCTGATGCATGGCTTTTTCCTGGCCCCCCATGTGGTAGGGGAGGCGATTTGCGGAGCTGTTTTAGCTGCCCAGGTCTTCGAATCTCTGGGATATGAGGTATCGCCTTTGGCTAATGAAGAACGAACAGACATTGTACAAGCTATCAGGTTTAACTCCAAGGATGAGCTCCTAAACTTTTGTCACGGAATCCAAAAGGCGGCACCGATTGATGCCCATTACTTGCCAGTGCCCAGCCTGATGCCAGGCTATGTAGATGAGGTAGTCATGGCGGGCGGCACGTTTATTCAGGGCTCTTCTATCGAGTTGAGTGCAGATGCGCCGCTGCGTGAACCCTACATCGGTTACCTGCAGGGGGGAATGTCCCGACAGCACGTGGAGATCGGGCTGAAGTACGCTTTGCAGGAAATGGGGCTGGAATAGAGGGAGTTTTCGGAAGGGAAAGCTCCGGTGGTGGCGAATATCATGAAAAATCAGCGTATCGGGGGTAGTCTCGTTGCAGATCACAAATGTGGAAATTGCAGTTAGATTGTTTTTGGCCTTGATCTTAGGCGGCCTAATTGGACTAGAGAGAGAAAGCATGGGACGACCTGCAGGCTTTCGTACGCACATCTTGGTTAGCGTAGGCTCATCATTAATCATGATCATTTCTGCCTATGCCTTTGGAGGGACTGCCGCAGGATATGATCCGGGCCGTATTGCGGCTCAGGTGGTGAGTGGAATTGGTTTTCTCGGTGCAGGTACCATCATGCGTGAAGGGGCAAATGTGCGTGGTTTAACAACTGCAGCCAGCCTATGGACTGTGGCAGGCATTGGTCTTGCAGTTGGTTCAGGCTTTTACTTTGCAGCCGTAGTAGCTACTTTCCTGGTAGTTGTCACCCTGATTGCCCTGAACCAGCTGGAGTGGGAATACCTTAGTACCAAACACGAGATTATGAGTCTTTTGATCCAGGATACTCCAGGTCAGTTGGCACGGGTTTTTGCGGTCTTGGCCAAGTATGAAGTGGATGTATCGAATGTAGAGTTGTCCTCTGATGATGCCGGTGAGGCTAGGCTGGAACTAGAAGTAGATATCTCACAGAAATTCAGCAGGGTGCAGATTATAGAAGAGTTGGTCTCCACACCCGGTGTAAAGCGGGCCAGCTATAAATAGGAGCGGATAGACATGAAACTGCTTTTAGTCAATGATGATGGAATCTTTGCTCCGGGACTTGTCGCTTTAAGAGAAAGCGTGGAAAACCATGGTGAAGCAACTGTGATCGCGCCACATCAGGAAAGAAGCGGAATGAGCCAGGCCATCACAGTTAATGCGCCTTTGCGCCTCACAGAAGTTGAGAATGGATACATGCTCGATGGTACACCGGCCGATTGTGTAAAGATGGCAATACAGGGTCTGCATCTGACTCCCGATTTCATTCTTTCCGGAATCAACCTCGGTTCCAATTTGGGCTGGGACGTTCTCTATTCAGGCACTGTCGCAGCCGCCCTCGAAGGGGTACTCCAAGGAGTGCCGAGCCTGGCATTTTCCCTCTGCGGTGCAGCCGGTTATTTTTCCGTAGCTGTGGACATAGTAAATGAGCTATTGTTTCATCAGCCGGGGTTCTTGGTCCGTCCCGAACTTCTGCCGGAGGCAGGAGTCTTAAATATTAATATTCCAGCCCTGCCCCGTGCGAAGATCAAAGGTGTTCGCATCACCAGGCTGGGAGTACGCAACTATGCCGGTGTAATGCAGCGCCGGGAAGATCCTAGGGGCAATGATTATTACTGGATGGGCGGGGAACCTGTTCTGCCCGACTCCAAGGAACTTGATATAGACTTGGTAGCGGTAGAACACGGCTACATTTCCATTACGCCCCTCAAATTTGATACGACATACCACGAGCTTATACCAGAGCTTAAAGAACGGATTGAACAGGCATAAACCAGTGCAGATGGGGACTTTCCCCATCTTTTGTGCATAATGGGGCTGGATGTGAGTGATAATAGAAAAAAAGGAGGGAACCGATGATGAAAATTCCACAGGAACTTGGCAATCAAGCCCGTTACATTGGCTCCTTACCCAAAGACGATCAAATGTACGATTTCTATGAAGTCGAGGTTGACGGCACCATACGTTATGTCTACATTCCGGTCGATTCTGAAAAGAAAACAGACTAGACTGATGCCGAAAGGGGAGAAGCAGATGATTGAACTAGGGGAAGCGGACGTTCTGCGTGCTCTAAAGCGCTGCCTTTGCCTGGCCAAACAAGACACCGTCTTTGGTAAATATTTAGGTGACGCCGCTTACTGGAGAAACTACGCCTTAGCTAGGTATTCTGTCTATCGCTGGCTGCACGAACAGGTTCAAAAAAATGGGGTAAACCAGACTTATCTCTTGGCTTCGCAGAGATATGCTGATTTACCCCTCTTTGTTTCTGACACTCAGGGCAGGGGAGAGCGGGAGGCCCTTGAGGCGTTTTTTCAAGTTTTGGAAGGAGAAAGGCCCATAAATGCCAAAATAAAAGCCTGAGATCAAATACAGGTGGAGGCAGGAATATGGGCTTTTTAGCTAAACTTTTTGGGAACTTGAAAAAAAACACAGCCAAGGGCAAATCCGGTTACACGACCTTGGAAGGCCGGCATGGCTTGTGGTTCTATGTACGATGCGACAAGTGCGCTGAGAAGATTCCCGTCAGAGTCAGGACAACTAGTGAAGTGCAGAGACGGGAGGGACCGGAGGCGGACTTAGGTCCCGGGCAGTATTTTGTCCAAA